>JAYUHI010000123.1:0-5411 GCA_043767095.1 Bacteroidota bacterium | reverse complement strand
GGGCTGACTAAAAAGTACATTGCTTGTCAGGTTGAGCTTGTCGAAACCTCTCTCTGGGTTTACATTAGCCTTCGACAGGCTCAGGCTGACACCTGATTCCACCTTTTTAGTCAGCCCCTTTCTATCGGGGCATAGCCTTTCAACCGGCCTGGTAAGACAAGTGGGCCCGCCTCCACCCTTCAGGCTGATCTCTTGCCCTTCATATTCCCAAACCGTGCAACCGGCTTCGATCAATCTTTTTTTTGTGATGTCATTGCCCTTGACCATGATGCACTCGCGGGGTGCAATGGCCAACACATTGCAGCCCATCGATTCCCATTCTTCGTCTGGCACCTCCACGAAAGAATATCCGCGATCCAATAAACCATTTCGAAAAGCAATGGGCATGAGCGGAGAATAAACAACAGCCAGGTTTTTATCCACCGGACTAAATACAGACATTAAATGAAATACATCGGTGGGGCCTTTATAGTGTGGCATGTGTGCAGCCCACACTTCAATCCCGAAAGGTTCAAGTAAATTTTTTAATTGCCTGATCCCCTCTTCGTTCGTGCGATACGTATGGCCCACTGCCAATGTGTGCTGGTCGATCCAGGCAACATCGCCTCCTTCTATTGTACCTGGTGATTTTATCTCTCCTAAAATTTTAATTCCTTTTTCCTGAAAGGCCAGGCGTTCTTCGTTCGGTTCATTTTGACGGGCAGGCTTGCCCATGTTACAAATTATGGCGCCATGATCGGTAATAAGAGCGGCATCACGGCAGTACAATGAATCCAATGTGACATGGGGTGAGTTTGGCAAATACAATACCTCTGCTCCTTGCTGTTTCAGTAATTTTTCAAAATGTGAGAACTCAAGTTTTGCTTTCTCCAGATCAGGCTTGCTTAAAAAATTTAATTCTTTCCACTGACTGGATATCTGCTTCTCACTTACAAAAGCTTCTTCCGGTCTTTTCACAAAAACCGTTTTCAACTTTCCAAATTCTGATTGGCAGGTAGTTTTCATTTTGGCTTTTGAGTTACTTGAATCCAGGCGTAAAAAGGCAGACCGGCCATCAACAAAATAAATCCCCAATAAACAGTTTCTTCGCCAGAACCAATTACTGCCCACATTGAAAATAAAAAGGCCACCAAGGCGACAAAAATTTTACCGCCATTTTTCTTGATTGATATTCCATTACGCTTGTGTTCCATCAGGACAAAAGAAATAGTGGAGAAAAGATAAGGCACCAGCACGGCTATGGTTGATAATAAAATAGCAAATGTGTAGGTGTTGGCCAGGCTTTTACTAAAATTCAAACTCATAACAAACGATACCAAAATGCTGGAGAAAATTATTCCAATAGCCGGAGTGCCGGTCTTATTTTCTTTGGCAAAAAATTTTGGGAACAAATTGTTTCGCGCAGCGGCCAGAGGCATTTGGCCTTGAATCAGTATGTAACCGTTGAGTGCGCCAAAAGTTGATATCAAAGCACCACCGGCCACCAGGTAACGGGCACCCTCTCCCCAAATAGAAGCAGCGGCATCAGCAAATGGGGCTTGCGATTGGTGCAACATGGCGGGTGGGATCAATCCCATAATGGCAACGGTGCTGGCTATGTAAATAAAAGTTGTTAGTAATGTTCCAATAAGAGTGGCACGTGAAATAGTTTTTTCAGGATCCTTTACATGGCCAGCGGGAATAGTAGCGCATTCAAATCCCATGAAGGCAAAGAATGTCAGCGTGATGGTGCTGGTGATGGCCGATAAATTGGATTGCGTGCTGACATTGAACGGAATGAAGTGATCCATATTCAAATAGAATAATCCTCCGATAGTGATCAGCAGTAAAGGAGCAAGTTTTAACACCGTGGTGATCACCTGAACAATACCGGCTTCTCTAATTCCTTTTGTGTTGATCCAGGTTAAAAACCAAATAGCCGATAAACCAGTGGCCACCGAAAGCAAAGGGTTATTGCCTAACGCGGGAAAAAATGCTGATAAGTAACTGACAAAGGCCACCGCAATGGCACCGTTGGTACACCACACCGAAATCCAGTAACCCCACGCCACAATGAATGCCGCAAAGTTGCCCATGCCCTCGCGCGTAAAAGCATACGGGCCGCCTGTTGAATCGGGCTGCAGTTTGCTGAGCCAGCTAAACACCAGCGCCAGGCACATGGCACCAGCGCCAGACACAACCCAGCCCACCAGGCTGATGCCTCCGTAAATACCGAGCGTAGCAGGCAGCATGAATAAACCCGAGGCAATCATGTTGCCCACGACAAGAGAAGTAGCTGTGACTAAACCTATTTGCTTCGGACTTGATTTCATCGGAACGTGAAGTAAGAACAATAAAACTGATTATGACAGTACGAAATATTTTTATGCTTGTAGAATCCTGTAGAATAATGAAAAAAATTCCGTCACTGACGGGATGGCCTCAACTCTGACGTAATACGCTACAAACATTCGCATCCCTGACGGGATAGGATTTTTCCTGGGCATTGTAATTCATATCATTTGTATATTTGAACCATGCCCTCCCTCATCCCCGGCTTCGAATACGACCTCTTCATCTCCTACCGCCAAAAGGATAACAAGTATGATGGCTGGGTAACAGAGTTCGTCACGAACCTGAAGAAAGAACTTGAAGCCACTTTCAAAGAAGATATTTCCATCTACTTTGATGAGAACCCACACGATGGCTTGCTGGAGACGCACGATGTGGACCAATCGCTGAATGAAAAAGTAAAATGCCTGGTATTCATACCCATCGTTTCGCAAACTTATTGTGATCCCAAAAGTTTTGCCTGGCAGAAAGAGTTTCTGGCATTTCGAAATTTCGCCAGGAGCGATGGTTATGGTTTAGATATTAAACTATCAGGTGGAAACGTGGCCAAGCGAATCCTTCCCATAAGAATCCATGAGATTGACGCAACCGACAAAAAACTTTTTGAAGAGGAGATTGGCGGAGTGATTCGGCCTATCGATTTTATTTTCAAGGCTGGCGGAGTAAACCGCCCCTTACGCGACAAGGATGATAATGTAATCAAGGATCACAGGCAACCATTTTACAGGGACAATATCAACAAGGTGGCCAATGCGGTGAAAGAAATCATTTTGGGGATTAGTAATAAGAACGATGGCACAGTTGTAACCAAATCCCCACAGGATAAACCAGAAGGAAATTCTTTCCAGCGGTTCGGTGCAGAACTGCTGAGGAGAAATGTGATTCGGGCATCCATGGTTTATATGTTTGCCGCTTTCCTAATCTGGAAAGCATCGGGGCTTCTGATCGCGGTGCTTGAAGCACCTGAAAATCTCCTGTCGTTTGTATCCACCATCCTGTTGATTTTTTTTCCGGTTGCCATAATTATGGCGTGGCTGTTTGAGCGTAGCCCCAGCGGCTTTGTGCGATACGGAACCGCTCAGGCCATGGACAATCCCTTCACCATCTTTCAAAGAAAACCGCTGACCGGTGACTTCTCTATTTTAATCTTAATGGTCTTGGCGCTCGCTTTGTATTTTTTATCTCCCAGGGAAAATCAAAATGGGGATAACTCTCAACCGCTTAAAACATTAAGACTGAGCTTAATTCTTGAGCATGAGCCCAGTTGGGTAGCAATCTCACAGGATGGGTTATCAATTGTTTATACTGTGAAAGAAACTGGCAAGCCTGTATATGTTCGAAACCTCAATGAAGAATTCTCACGACCCCTGGCATCAACCGAAGGTGGTTCCAATCCTTTTTTCTCTCCGAATGGTAAAACAGTGGGCTATTTTAAATCAGAAGCATTGTATAAGACCTCGGTGGACAGAAGCGATCCCCTGAAAATAACCGACATAATGTTTGGTGGAAATGCTTACTGGGATAGTCCAGATACAATAATGATTGGTGCTGACCTGGGCTCGAAATTGTACAAGGTATCTGTAACCAGTGGCCAGGTTGTTTCAGTCACATTCCCCGGGCAAAACTTTTCTAATCCGTCCCCTATTATGGGAACAGAATATCTTTTGGGTTCGGATGAAAATTCAAACATCATTGCATTGTCTCCCACCAATGGAAACAACAAAATAGTTTTGCCCAATGGAGGCTGGCAACCAAAGTATATGGAACCTGGCTATTTAGTGTATGCCCTTCAGGGAAGGTTGCTGGCTACACACTTTGACCGGACAAGTTTGATAGCAACAGGATATCCTATTCCCGTCCTTAGCAAAGTTCAGACATACGGTCTGACTTACAGTGCTTTTTATGACATAGCAAAAAACGGAACCTTGATCTATTCTTCCGCCACACCTGACGACTTATGCAAATTAGTTTGGGTGAATGAGCGGGGCATTGTAATTGACTCATTGGCGCTGCCTGCGGACTTCTATGGAGCTTTTTCCCTTTCTCCTGACGGCCGAAAAGTTGCGTACGGATTCAACGGGCCTAATTCCGACATTTGGATTTTTGATATGGCAACAGGCCGTAATCAGAAGTTGACTGAAGAAGGTGTAAACCAATACCCGATTTGGAGTCCCGATGGCTCATGGGTGACTTACAGTTCCTATCTGGACGGTAAGTGGGACATCTACCGGCAGAATTTCAATTCAACGCAGCAGAGGGAAAAGCTCACCTCTTCCGGCAAACTTAAACGACCGGGAACCTGGTCTCCGGATGGCAGACTGTTAACTTTTTATGAGGTAGTGGAAGGAGAAGCAGACAATATGTTTCTGCTATCCATGGACAATAAGAAAATTACAGCTCCCTGGCGAAATACAAAGGAAGGGGATAGACAACCCAGGTTTTCTCCGGATGGAAAATTTGCCTGTTATCAAACCACTCAATCTGGCGGTGGCATTTATGTTGAACCGTTTCCAGCAACTGGCCAAAGGTGGCAGATATCCAACGAAGGTGTAGATGCGATCTGGTCTTCCCTTGGCGACAAAATCTTTTGCAGAACTACATCTAATTCATTCTTTCAAGTAGAATTGAGTTATGACAATGGATTCTCCGCCAGCCCTCCCAAAGAAATGTTTAGAGGCCCTTTCATAGATGTGTTTGACAAGTCTTTTGATGTTTCGCGGGATGGTAAAAAATTCCTCGTATTGAAAGCTGTAAACGATAACGAGCGGATTAACGGCGACTTCCTGTACCTTTCCAGCACCAAGACCGGCATGGGACCGGCCTTCCTGACCGGCATCAACGTCAAAAGCGGCAAGGTGTTGTGGAGCGAGCGGGGATTCTCCAAGTCCAGCGTTCTCGCTCCCGAGGGCAAGCTCCTCATCCTCGACGAGGACGGCAACCTCGCCCTCGCGTCGGCGTCACCGGAGAAGCTCGAAGTGAAGTCGAAAGCGAAGCTGCTGAAGAAGCCTGCGTGGGCGCCTCCGACGCTGGTGGGGCGAACGTTGTACCTGCGCGACAATGAGGTGATGATGGCGTTGGAT
>JAYUHI010000122.1:0-5426 GCA_043767095.1 Bacteroidota bacterium | reverse complement strand
TATTTGCATTGTATGCCAAACTCAATACACGCTTCGCATATCAATTGCAGTTTTTGCAAATCCTTCCTGCCTTTTTACTATTTTTTAGATGTACTCAGGGTAAAAGGAAATGCTTCTTTTTGATTTCGTTTAAGAATTTAATGTAATTACTCTCATCCGGGCGCAAGGTTAACAGCGAAGAACTGGTTCATGAGTCCGGTTGGACCAGGAGTAGTTTGAAATTGAAATAAAATTGAAAACAGAAAGATTAAAACAGCAAAAACTACTGGCACTGCCACTAACGCTGATGCTGCTCGTGCTCCTCGCGCTACCTGCAGCAGCGCAAAGCCTCTACCGGGAAGGTATAGTGGTGACCACCGTTGGCGATACCCTGAAAGGTTTTATTGAGCCGTGGGAGTCTGACCTCAGTCCCACTTCAGTCAATTTTAAAACTTCCCTGGAGGGTGAAGCGAAGCGTTATTCCATTGATGAGGTTATGTATTTCTCGATTAGCCGGGTAGTTTCTTACCAGCGGTTTACCGTTATGATGAGCCAGGAGCCTGTTGACCTTAGAAAATTGGCTGATTATATTAACCTGCCCCACGTTCGCAAAACTGTTTTTATGAAGGTGGTGCAAACGGGCCCTCTGCTTTCACTTTATGCTAATAGTGATGAACTGAAAATCCGGTATTATATTTTTCACACTGGCCTCGAAATGCCGGAGGAATTAGTTTACAAGATCATCATGAAAGGTGACTATTGGGTGGAGAATTTCGCTTTCCGCGATTTCCTCAAGCACTTTTCCCAGCGCAACGGAGTCTTGACCAAAAAGCTGAAGCACGTGATCGAAAGAACTCTATATGAGGAAAGTGATCTGCTGGAAGTGGTAAGTGTCATAAATGGGGTTAAGAAAGAAATAATTAAAGTGACAGAAAAGGAAGCAACCGGTTTCACCTTAGGGGCTGGAATCAACATGGCCAATCTCCATTATAACCGAACCGATGAAACAGCCAGAGATGAACTCGCGAAGAACGCGCAGTACACACCATCCCTGAAATACTGGGTTGCGGTGGGGTATGACATGGCCAAAAACCCTTTGGTTGGCACGGCCGTATTCAGGGGAGAACTTTCCTACAGTGAAGCTGAGTTAACCACTACCACTCACAACTACCTTTACTCAAGGAACATTGATGTCACGCACTATTTTAAGCAGCACAATGTAGCCCTGGGCCTGTCCTACCTCTACCATTTTTATCACAAGGACAAAATAAAAATTTATGTCGGGTCAGGAGGCCGTTTGAACTTTTCATTCTACCAATATGAGTATGACTATGTGCTTACTGTACCAGGCAACCCCGGCAGCGCCCAGGTGCTTTCAAATAAAGATGCCGAGCCACGAAAACTCTGGTTTTCTATTCCTATAAAGGCAGGTATTGTATTTCGAAAGAAATTTGAAATTGCCGCCATGTACTGCCTGAACAGTACCCTTAGCCACGATGATTTTAATTTCAAGTATGGAATAAATTTCTTTCAAGGTGGAGTTGTTTATCACTTTTAGGATTTTCAATCTCTGCATTCGGATGCCTCGTACATTCAGTGGCCACAAAAAAAACAGCCTGTCAACGACAGGCTGTTTTTTTTAACGTGTTCGAACTACTTTTTCTTCTTCACAACTTTTTTAGTAGCCTTCTTTTTAACCACCACTTTCCTGAGTTCCTCGATTTTTTTCAGAAATTTAAAAAAAAACATTGAAATCAATAGTGATTGATGGGTTTTTCCTTTGAAGTTGGGTGACCTGGCACATTGGAGGACAATATTGCTTGATGAAAACTCTTAAAATCTCCTTTGTCAACCTTAGTAGAATGCAGGTCATAAATGATTATAACCTTATTACCTTATCGTTATAGACAATCAAATGATCCATAGTAAGAAAATCTTTGCCTTGGTTATAAAGGCACCATGAAACTGAAAAGGCTAAGAAAGGGAATAAGGTAATAAGGTAGATTTGGATTATGGATTAATGTTCTACTAAGGTTAATAAAGAAAAATGGCAATGGTTTAAAAAAAGACAATTTTCCTCAATTGGAATTTTGGGTGTCCCAGCGCGGAAGTCAAGAGAAATTTGAAACCTCTGCCTGGAGGCAGGCAGCTGAAATCTCAAATCTATTTCCCTCTCATCTTCTCAAACATATCCCACATCTCTGGCGTGATTTGATCGAGGTGACTGAACTCACCTCCATTCTTCAGCCACTCGCCACCGTCAATGGTCACCACTTCACCGTTGATGTATCCGGAGTATTCAGACAATAAATAGGCAGCTAAGTTGGCCAACTCCTGATGCTCACCCACCCGTTTTAATGGAATGCGAATGGCGGGATCAAATTTTTTCGCGAGGTCACCAGGCAGCAACCGGCTCCATGCGCCTTCTGTTGGGAATGGCCCCGGGGCGATGGCATTGCTGCGGATTCCGTAATGCGCCCACTCTACTGCCAACGACCGCGTGAGCGCTAACACGCCTGCCTTCGCGCAAGCAGAGGGAACTACATAGCCTGATCCGGTCCAGGCATAGGTGGTAACGATATTCAGGAAGGTGCCTTTCTGTTTATTCCGGATCCAGTTTTTTCCCGCACAAAGCGTAAAGTTGTAGGTGCCCCGGAGAACAATATCCACTACAGTGTCAAACGCACGGTGAGAAAGTCTTTCCGTTGGACTGATGAAATTTCCGGCAGCGTTATTTAAGACAGCATTGAGTTGGCCAAACCTTTCTTCAGTTGATTTAACAACCGCTTCAACCTCTTCATACTTACGCACATCGCAGGCAACGGCCAGCACCTTTCCGCCTGTTTCCCTTTCAAGTTCGGTGGCTGTGTTGCTGATCACTTCCAACTTTCGGCTGCAGATCACTAAGTTTGCGCCAAGCTCCAGCACATATTTTCCAATGGAGCGGCCAAGGCCAGTGCCTCCGCCAGTGATTAATATTGTTTTGCCTTTTAGGGCATCGGGTTTGAGCATTCCTTCCATGGTTGTTTTTTTACAGAAATATAACCGTTGTCGCGCACAGTTTTATAAATACCTTTGTTAAACATTTTTTTAACTATGAAAACTTTTTCAACCCTCTTCATTCTCCTGGCTTTCATCTTTTCTTCATGTGTAGTCATGAAAAAGAAATATGACGACATCCTGGCCCAAAAAGTAAAAGCCGATGGCGACCTGGCGGATAAAACTGCTCAACTCGAAAAAGCCAATGCCGACATCAATTCCCTGAACGACCAGGTGCAAAAGCTGGTGCAGGACACCCTGAACCTGACCGACCAGGTAAACTCTATGACCACCCGCCTGGCCGGACTGAACAAAGATTATGATCAGTTGAACACCTATTATAAAAACCTGTTGAACAGCAGTGGTAAACTCAACCGCGATATGACCCAGCAAAAAGAGCAACTGTTGTCCATTCAGGATAACTTAGAGAAAACCAGAAAGTTGAACGACTCACTCAGCGTGAGTCTTTCAGAACGCGAGCGGAAAGTGAAAGAATTGGAGAATATATTGAATGAAAAAGACAAGGCTGTTCAGGGACTGAAGAACCGCATCAGCAACGCGCTGCTCAATTTCAAAGAGAACGACCTGACGGTGAAGGTGAAGAATGGAAAAGTGTATGTGTCTCTGGCTGAGCAATTACTTTTCAAATCGGGGAGCATTGTGGTGGACGGCAAAGGTGTTACGGCACTTCAGCAACTGGCCAAAGCCATCAAAGACCAGAAAGATTTGAACATCACTGTTGAAGGCCACACCGACAATATTCCGATGGCCAATAAAGGCGAATACATGCAGGACAACTGGGACCTGAGTGTGCTGCGCGCTACGGCCATTACAAAAATCCTCACCAAAGCGGGAGTGGGCTCTCAACAAATTACCTCCTCCGGGAAAGGGGAAAACAATCCCTTGGCAGCCAACAGTTCGGCAGAGAACCGGCAAAAAAACAGAAGAACGGAGATCATCATCACGCCAAACCTGGATGAGTTGTTCAAGATTTTGGAGAGTAATTAAATAAGGACATCTCTTCTTATATAACAGGAATTTATGATGTTGAAGATCGATGAGTTGTATTTCACGAATTTTCCACCTCACCCCCGGCCCCTCTCCAAAAGGAGAGGGGTGCCCACTTTTGCTGACTCCCGGTTTGTGAAGACAGTTTTCATGAATTTAAAATCCTTTAGCAGCGAGGAATGAATAAACGGCTCTATTTGGATTTTCAGAGAATGCCTACAATTGAAAGTTCTTTTTACTTTCTCTCTTAACCTTTTTTTCTTACCCCTTAACGATCTCAATCTGAGTATCTCCCGTAGGCTGTCTTCACTATTATTTGAAAGTAAAAGTGCGTGGTTTAGGCCCACCTTATTAATTATCCATGAATAACTTTTCTGGAAAATTTTATATTCGGGTTGAAAAAAAATGCCAACTGTAATTACTTATGCATGATAAATATTACTTTAAGGGGCAATTAAACCAAAATAGTTATGACCAGATTTTATCAACACAATGCCTCATTGAAGTTAACAGGATGCATCCTGTTGTTTTGTGCCTGCGCCTTTCAAGCTGGCGCGCAAGGTATCACCACGGCCACCATAATTGGTAAAGCTACCGATGCGGAGAGCAAGGAAATGCCAGGAGCAACTGTAACAGCCGTTCATCAGCCAACGGGAACACAGTACGGAATTTCCACCCGATCGGATGGCCGGTTTAATTTACCTAACCTTCGCATCGGGGGGCCGTACACCGTCACCATTTCCTTTGTTGGGTTTGAAACGCAAAAGGTGGAGAATGTATTTCTCACCCTGGGCGAGACCCGGTCATTTGATTTTCAAATGAAACCAACGGCAACCGAACTGGGTGAAGTTACTATTGTTGGCACCGGTGGTTTTGACAAAGACAGAACAGGAGCCTCGGCCGCCTATGATAACAGCGCTATCCGCAAGATGCCAACTATTACCCGTTCGGCAGCCGATATCTACAGACTTACACCCTCCAGCGATGGAAATTCATTTGCAGGCCGCAACGACCAGTACAATAATTTTTCGTTAAACGGTTCCATCTTCAATAACCCCTTTGGTTTAGATGCAGCAACGCCTGGCGGGCAAACCGATGCCCAGCCTATTTCGTTGGATGCAATTGATCAAATACAGGTTTCGGTAGCGCCATATGATGTTACGCAGTCTGGTTTTACAGGTGCATCCATAAATGCAGTGACCAAAAGTGGAACGAATAAATTTTCGGGCACAGCCTTTGGTTTTTATAGAACGGATGCCCTCACCGGAAAAAAAATTAAAGGCGATGATGTTTTTGTTCCTGATCTCACACAATTACAGGCAGGCTTTAGCATTGGAGGCCCCATAGTGAAAGATAAATTGTTCTTCTTCGCTAATTTTGAAATGGAGCGCAGGGATGAC
>JAYUHI010000121.1:0-2288 GCA_043767095.1 Bacteroidota bacterium | reverse complement strand
CTGTTTCTCGATTTGAATAAAAAATTATCATCGAACTCAATAATAGTTGCCGATGGAGGTGATTTTGTAGGCACCTCATCTTATACTTTAAAACCTCGCAAGCCATTATCATGGCTTGACCCGGGAGCGTTTGGCACGTTAGGTATTGGAGGTGGATTTGCATTGGGTGCAAAACTATGCTTCCCGGATTCGGATGTTTTTATTTTGTATGGAGACGGCAGCTCTGCTTACAGCCTGATGGAATTTGATACGTTCGTGCGACATGGCCTTCCGGTAATCGCTATCATTGGCAATGATGCCAGTTGGTCGCAAATAGCGCGCGATCAAATTGAGATATTGAAGGACGATTGCGGAACCGTGCTGGCATCATCCAGTTATGAAAAAGTTGCCCAGGCATTCGGGGCTAACGGACGAAAAGTAAACACCATAGAAGAGTTTAACCTTGCCCTAGAAGAAGCCCGCGCATCGGTGAAGCAGGGTGTTCCTTTCTTAATCAACGCAGTGCTGGCCAAATCAGAATTCAGGAAGGGGTCGTTGTCTATGTGAGGGGTTGTGATCCATAAAGGTTGCAAGTACTTTGAACAAAGGTTAAGTATAAAGTTTACAGTCCCGTCAGGGACCTAATGTTTGTAGAAAAATAGTTGAATATTGAAAACCGTCCTGTAGGGACGGAATGTTTAACCAAATAATAATTTTATAGCCAAACCATTCCGTCCCTGACGGGACGGTTCAATTAGCTTAGAATTTTCTACAGACATTATAGTCCCTATCGGGACTTCTTGGTAGATTGTCATGGCGTTGCAACTAATAACTTTGTTCCATGCTTTCCCCAACCGAACTCTACCGCTACTCCCGCCAGATTCTACTTCCTGGCTTTGACAAAGAAGGCCAGGAAAAATTAAAGCAAGGAAGCGTGTTGGTGATTGGTGCCGGGGGACTTGGCTCACCTGCCCTGCTCTATCTTTCTGCTGCAGGAGTTGGAAGGATTGGGATTGTGGATTTTGATACAGTAGATGAAAGCAACCTGCAACGACAGGTGCTTTTCAAAACTGATGATGTTGGAAAAAACAAAGTTCATCTTGCTACTGAGCGCTTGAAGGAATTAAACCCTCATCTAAAAATCGAACCTCATCACCTTCATTTAGATTCAACAAACGCGATGGGGATTCTGGCCAACTATGATGTTGTGGTGGATGGCTCTGATAATTTACCCACCCGTTATCTGGTGAACGATGCCTGCGTGTTTTTGAAAAAAACTTTAATCTATGGTGCCATTTTTCAATTCGAGGGGCAAGCAAGTGTGTTCAATCAATTATTGAAAGATGGAACGCGCGGCCCTAACTACCGCGATCTTTTTCCTGAACCCCCCCCACCCGAAATGGTGCCCTCTTGCAGCGAGGGTGGCGTACTGGGTGTACTTCCGGGCATTATTGGTTGCATACAGGCTAATGAAGTCATCAAAATATTGGCAGGCATAGGAACAACATTAAGCGGTCGCCTTCTGCTTTTCGATAGTCTTGATTTCACAACCAGGATTGTGAATGTTAAGAAGAACCCGTCCAACCCTATTTCGGGCGAAAGCCCAACCATTTTTGATTTGATTGACTACGAGGCGTTTTGCAATCCAGCGCTGCATAGAATTCAGGAACAGGTAAAAGAAATCTCCCCACTCGAACTCAAACACTGGATTGACTCAAGAAGGGAATTTCAACTCATTGATGTGCGTGAAGCCAAGGAAGTGGAGTTGGTTAGCATTGGCGGAATCAACATCCCGTTAAAAGCTTTGGATGAAAAACATTCACAGATCAGAAAGGATATTCCTGTTGTTCTTCATTGCAAAACTGGTGGACGAAGTCGGCTTGCCGCGCAGAAACTGAAAACTCAATATGGTTTTACTAATGTCATGAACCTGACTGGCGGAATCATTCAATGGATCGATGAGGTTGATACCAGTTTGCCGAGGTATTGATCAAAATGGAGACGGTAATTTACATCGGATAGCGGCCCTCGTTCCTCGGCCGGTATGACTTCTTCGAAGTGGCCTTGAGTTGTGCACACCTTTTCTACGAAGAAGTCATCCCGGCCCCCGTGCCAGGAAATTTTTTCATAGTGTGGATTTTCCACAAGATGCTCTTTCTCTTGGAAAAGTTTTACGAACCTCAACTTTACCTTTAACTTTCAACCTCACTTAAGGGGACATCTAATAACTCACGAATGAATACAAATAGAACGCTGATGACACTGATTGGGCAGATTATCGCTGATAAAATCATAATTTATCATAATCA
>JAYUHI010000120.1:0-2290 GCA_043767095.1 Bacteroidota bacterium | reverse complement strand
TCGGGGCAGGGCAGGAGGTGGCCGCTAATTTCTTTAAAGTAGGTGGCGCTTCAGGAACCGTTGCTAAAACCATCTCCGCATACGACATGAAATTCAGCGATGCCATTTATGGATTTTGCGAACGCTATGTTTGCGAGGATCGGTTGAACAACATGCTTGAGCACGAGTACCCATTATTGCCAGAACGGCTGCCGGATAGAATTGCTGAGACTCGATTCTTCGCTTTCGCGGATACGGTTGAAATGTTGAATTTTGAACGCAGCAATGAAGGCCATGGTTGGATTGGTCTGCGGTTTCAACTTCGGCCCAATAGCGCACCGAATGAATGTATCATCCATGTAAAAATGCGCGACAATGACCCCCTGCAGCAGCAAGTGGCTATTGGTGTTTTGGGCGTTAATATGATTTACGGTTGCATGTTCATTTCCGATCCTGAGGAAATCATGCTCTCAATGATGGATAGCGTAACCAACAGGCGCCTGGAGATAGACATGTTCCGTTTGTCGGGGCCTGATTTTGAAAATGTGGATAACCGGCTCATGGCTTTGAAACTGGTGAAGAACGGTCTGACTAAAGCGGCTATGTTTGGACCCGATGGATCCGTTCTCCAACCTTCGGAAGTATTGTATAAAAAGAATGTTCTGGTTCTTCGGGGAAGGTTCAGGCCGGTTACTCATGTGAATGTGGACATGCTTTTAAGTGGGAGGCGATTGTTCAGACAAGAGCCTGATGTAGAGCGCGCACGCCTGGTGATGCTAACTGAACTTACCCTGAACGACCTTGGGCCTGATGGCAATATTGACGAGAAGGATTTTTTGTACAGGGCTGATATACTTTGCTCACTGGGTCAAACCGTTTTGATCTCCAATTATTTTGAGTACTACCGGCTGGTTGAATACCTGACCAGAATCACCAAAGGAAAAAAGATTGGAATTATTCTGGGCATTTTCGCTTTGCAAAAAATATTTGAAGAGAAAACCTATACCAACCTTCGCGGTGGAATCATGGAAAGTTTTGCCTCTTTGTTCGGAAGCAATGTGAAGTTGTACATCTATCCAGCCCTGAAAAAAGATTCTACCACGCTGTTTAAACTAAATGAATTCGAAGCGCAGGTGCCCCATAATGTCAAGAGCCTGTTCCGCTATTTAATGGACAATAATAAATTACAGGATGTGGAAGACGCCAATGTTACTAACCTACATATCATTTCCGATAACGTTTTGGCTATGATTAAAAGGGGAGAGGCCGGATGGGAGAAGTTTGTTCCGCACAAAGTTGAATCGGCCATCAAAGAACAGGGGCTTTTCGATTACCCAGTTTCAGGTCCCGGCCTCTTAAAAGCCATTTAATTCCGGGATCCAAAATCAAGCAAATTACTTATTTTAGGATGTTTTGGTACTTTTTGAGACAATAATCCATAGGTTCTATAGATTTTAAGTATTATTGTGCAATGAATCTTGTTGAATTAAACCATGTCTTATCCAGAATGACTGCCTCTGAGGGGCTTGCCTGGGTTGGAAAGCACTTCCAGAGTTCGGCTAAATTTTCAACTGCGTTTGGGATGGAGGATCAGGTAATTACCCATTTCATCGGAACAAAGAAACTGGCCATTGAGGTTTTTACTTTAGATACAGGCAGGCTGTTCCAGGAAACGTATGATGTAATGGAATTAACCAGGAGCCGCTATAATCTTGATATAACCTCCTACTACCCCAACCAAATTAAGTTACAGAACATGGTTTCCAATAAGGGGCCGAATAGTTTTTATCATTCGGTTGAAAACAGAAAAGAGTGTTGCTTCATTAGAAAAATTGAACCGCTGAAAAGGGCGCTTGCCAACACTAAAATTTGGGTCACTGGCATTCGCGCTGAACAGTCGATCAACAGAAAGCAAATGAATGTGGTTGAGTGGGATGAGCAATTCCAGGTAATTAAATATAATCCACTTTTGAATTGGTCTTTGGAAGAAGTGGAAGCATTTCTCAATGTGAATAATGTTCCTGTGAACACGCTGCATGCGAAAGGTTTTCCTAGTATAGGTTGTGCCCCTTGCACACGAGCCATAATGCCTGGCGAAGATATTCGGGCTGGCCGATGGTGGTGGGAGAATTCAAATAAAGAGTGCGGCCTTCACCAAACGAAGGAAGTGAGTGTAAGGGCAGCTTAAGGACTACGCTTTGGTGTAACTGTTTAGTTTCCTGAAGTCAAGAACCACGGTATGGTCATCGATGGTTTCATACATTAAATCGAATTTTGCATCCCAAACAATTTCATCAACCCTGTACGAGCG
>JAYUHI010000119.1:0-2290 GCA_043767095.1 Bacteroidota bacterium | reverse complement strand
TCCGCCACAAAGACCTGGAAGAATTGCGCGACATAACCGAGGAAGACCCGCTTGAAGTTGAAGCCGGTGCAGCCGGTTTGAATTATGTGAAGTTAGATGGCAACGTAGGCTGCATGGTTAACGGTGCAGGCCTTGCCATGGCAACAATGGATATCATAAAACTTTCGGGCGGTGACCCGGCCAATTTCTTAGATGTGGGTGGTGGCGCCAATGCAGAAACCGTTGAGGCTGGGTTTAGGATAATTCTAAAAGACCCTAATGTAAAAGCCATATTGATCAATATTTTTGGGGGCATCGTCCGTTGCGACCGCGTAGCCAGTGGCGTGGTGGAAGCCTACAAGAAAGTGGGCAATATCAGGGTGCCTATCATCGTTCGGCTTCAGGGAACCAATGCAGAAGAAGGCGCCAAAATCATTCAGCAGTCTGGGTTAAAAGTGTATTCGGCCATCCTCCTGAAAGACGCGGCCCAAAAAATTACCGAGGTTTTGAAGTAGCCTCTTGTTACCTAAATTGGAGGTTTTAAATTAAATTGCGCGGTATTAATTCCAGCATGGTTAATAAACTACTTCTACTTGTTGTCTCCGTTATCCCGTTGCTTGCCGAAGGGCAAAGTTTCTATGCCATCAGACGACCAAGAAACCTAACGGTTTACGGGGGAACAGGAACGGCCCTATACAAGGGGGAATTGGTAAACCCGAAGACATTAGGAAAAGTAAGGTATAACCTGGTGTTCGGTGCGGAATATCATTTTTCAGGCCGGGTTTCGGTAAGAGCGGAAGCCACCTGGTTCCGGATTACTGGTTCGGATAAAGACGCCAACGATGACCGGGTTGAAAGAAACCTCTCTTTTTTTTCTAATAATCAAGAGCTAAGTGTTCACGGGGTGGTTTATTTCTTAAAAGAACCTAAACAGTTTTATCAGCGATCGGCCTTTAATATTTATGCTTTTGCCGGTGTAGGCCTTTTGCACATGAACCCAAAAGCTGAGTATGATGGCAAAAAATACGCATTGCAACCTCTGCAAACAGAGGGCGTGAAGTACAGCAGGTTCCAAACAGTTATTCCATTTGGGGTGGGTGTGAAATTTATGATTGACCCGCTGCACAACCTGATTATTGAGGGTGGGTATCGAACTACGTTTACCGATTATTTGGATGATGTGAGTTCAAGGAGGTACACAGATCCTCAATTATTAGATGGCGGAGTTGGCGGACTATCTGCCACACTCTCGGACAGGAGAAAAGAGCGTGATCCTGCCTATCCATTGAATTATACCAAAGGTGTTCGAGGCAACCCTAAACAGAATGACGGGTACTTTCTGATGAATGTAAAATTGCAATATTATTTACCGGTAGCCATAGGGCGCGATGCTGAGGCTAACAGGTTTTACAAGAAGAAGCGAAAACTGTTCAATAGAAAGAAGTAATCATCAATCCAGCACTTCAAAGCGCGAGTAGTTGCTCTTGAATTCCGGAACTAACTCTTTCATCAAAGCCACCATTTTCAGTTCGTTTTTATCGTTCACCAAATCTTCGAACAGGTTGATCATGGATTGAACGTAGGGGTAATCATACTCCTGAACTTGTGCTTTCAGGATTTTATTATGATGTGTGGGAATCGTATTCTCGTTGTTGGTCAGCAACTCTTCATAAAGTTTTTCGCCATCGCGCAAGCCAATAAAAGCAATGTCAATGTCTTTTCCGGGTTCAAGCCCTGATAGCCGGATCATTTTCCTGGCCAGGTCAACAATCTTAATCGGCTTGCCCATATCGAAAATAAATATCTCCCCTCCCCGTCCCATAATTCCCGCCTCCAAAACTAACCTGGATGCTTCGGAGATGGTCATGAAATACCGGGTAATCTCAGGATGGGTAATTGTAACGGGCCCGCCCGTTTGAATTTGTTTTTTAAAGATTGGAATCACCGAACCATTGGATCCCAATACATTACCAAACCGGGTGGTAATAAAACTGGTGCGCGAAGATCCCTTCGACTTTAAACTGTTGTCTAAACTTTGCACATAAATTTCAGCAACGCGCTTGGAGCAGCCCATTACACTGGTGGGGTTCACAGCCTTATCTGTAGAAACCATCACAAATTTCTCCACGCCAAACTCCACCGCTAAATCGGCCAGCGACTTGGTGCCTAATATGTTTGTGACAATGGCCTCGGAGGGATTGCTCTCCATCATGGGCACATGCTTGTAAGCAGCCGCGTGAAAAATTATTTGGGGCTTGCGTTGTTGAAAAATTGTTTTTAACCTGTCGGGGTTGCCGATGTCGGCAATAAA
>JAYUHI010000118.1:0-2294 GCA_043767095.1 Bacteroidota bacterium | reverse complement strand
CGGAGATTTTTGGATCGGTGATCCGGTATCGCTAAATTGTATATCTAAACACCACAGTCATGAGCGCTGAACGAATTGTTATGGTTGGTTACAAACCCCTTGCCAGGACAGGAAGCCGCTTTGAAAGAACTCATGAAGACACATGTTGCCCGGTTGCGCAAGGAAGGATTGGTATCCCATCGGGAGCCAATCCTGATGACCTCGAAAAGCGGAACCATCATTGAAATCTTCGGATGGAAATCTAAGGCAGCTATTGAATCAGCCCATCAAAACCCGGTTGTTCAAAAGATGTGGGGGGAGTTTGGGGAAGTCTGCGAGTACGTATCCGTTGGCTCCATTGAAGAAGCGGGAAATCTTTTTTCAGAGTTTAGTGCGGTGGATTGAATCAATAGAAGGCTGTCGGGCCAAGTATCAAATTCCGGAATGGGGTGGTTCGAAATTTCCATTTCCCTTGATGCGAATCGTCCCATTCGAGAGATGCTCAACACCCAAATGGATAGAGAACCTAATAATTACGACTTAATCAAATCCAAATTAATTAACCGTGCAACAGGAAGTCCCGCAGCCTGAAAACAAGCAAGTGATAAAATCCCAATGTAGATTATCACAAAAGTGTTAGATGATGGATTTTGCAAGCACTGATAATAAAGAATCGAGCCAAGCCAAAAGCCTATTGCTATACACCCAGTGCGAAAAACCAAGCTGATTAAAATATAAGTTCTTTTCCCAACCTTATAAATTTTATCATCGCTATCAATTTCAAAATTCATACTTTCCAGGTTAGGTTAGCCTGACAATTTGGGCATTTAGTGTCTTGCTTTCTAATTGTTGCTTTGCAATTTGGGCAACGATATTCTTCAGTTGCAACCAATTTAATAATCTCTACTAATAATAATCCAAGGCCAAGAACCCCCCCCATTGTTAATAACCCATCCCAAAAGCCATCTTCAGATTTTTTTCTTCCCATTGCTATTTTTTTATTCAAATTTAACACTTATTTTCAATCAAGGGCACATCTAATAACCATAGATCAAAACAAAAAGGCAAATTGGCTTCAGATCAACTTCTGAATCTAACAAACGTACCCATCGGTAAGTCCCGTCCATTTTTCGATTTCAAAAAAAACTCGCCAAATTCTGGCTTGCATTGAATATGAGATTGAACCACATTCAGCCCCACAGTCGATGAAAGCCCAACGGCATACATGTTCAAAATAAAAAAATGCTTTTTGGTATTCAGCAGGGAGGCGCTCATGCCAATCAACTCATTCAGTTTTTCTTCGAGTGTCCACTTTTCTCCTTCAGGGCCGCGGCCGTATGGGGGAGGGTCCATAATTATTCCGTTGTATTTATTGCCCCGCTTCACTTCGCGCTTCACAAACTTGAGCGCATCTTCATACACCCAGCGAATGTCTTTTTGCTGGTTGAGTTGCATGTTATGGTTCGCCCAGTTTAGTCCAGGCCGTGAAGCATCAACGTGCACCACTTCAGCACCTGCCATGCGAGCCACCACCGATGCGGCTCCCGTATAGGCAAAGAGGTTTAAGATTTTTGATGGCGATCCCCAGGCCGTAATCATATCGAAAATATAATTCCAGTTGGCGCCTTGTTCGGGAAAAATTCCAACGTGACCAAAGTTGGTGAGGGCCAATCGGAGAGTTAAATGGAGTTGATTGTAATGGTATTCAATATTCCAGCTATCGGGAATAGATTTCAATTTTTTCCAGCCACCATTCACGTCATCAGAAAATCTGAACTTATCCTTTTGTTCCCGGTCGAACCGGGCATGGGCCACCTTCAGCCACTCCTGCTCACTCAACGTTTTAGGCCAGAGGGCTTGAGGTTCAGGCCTGATCAACGCATAAGAGCCGAACCGTTCGAGTTTTTCACCGGCACCACTGTCCAACAATTCATAGTCGGTCCAGGATGAAGGATAAATTAATTTCAGATTCTCCATAGGAGTTCTTAGGACAAGATTTAAAATTTAACTTTTGAGTCGTCTGAGCACTCGAAGTGGTCTGACGACTAAATTAGAAGGTGCAGTCGTTTGACCGCCCCAAGCGGTCTGACGACTGGAGTATTTCTTTTACGTCTGAAAGTTAGCAACTTTCGGAAAGTTCAAATGAAGAAGGGCGAAACCATAACCAGCATCCATAATCCAAAAATCAAAAGCTTGCTGTCGCTGGAGAAACCACGTGAGCGAAGGAAACAATGCTTGTTTGTAATTGAAGGCACTAAAGAGATAGGCCTGGCCATCAATGCCGGATATAAAATCGGGAACATATTTTATTGTGA
>JAYUHI010000117.1:0-5440 GCA_043767095.1 Bacteroidota bacterium | reverse complement strand
AACCAAACGGGGGTGCGCTCAGTATTTTCTTTTCGGAGTGTTCTTAGCAGTAAATCGTTTTTCATTCAGGTCTGTTCAGATTTCCAACGTTTAAATTCCTGAAACATTAATTTCGTATCAGGATAGGAGGCGCAAAAAGTATTTGTGATTCCTTGCCCATGCAGATACTCAGCAGTGGTGGGGCCAATACAGACAAATGATGTTCTTTCATTAAACTTATTATTCTTCAACAGGCTTTCTGCTGAACGCGGACTAAAAATAAAAACAGCGTCATAATTTTTTTTTAGAACCGGAAACGCGAGGCGACTTTCATGTGTGATTACTTTAGTAATAGAGATGGAAGTATTTTTCAAGGCCATCCCTAACTCGGCTCGATGGTTATCAGCACAGAAGTAAAGCATATGTTGACTTTTTTGGTTTTGAAGGTCAGCCGATAATGCCTTCATATTTTCGAAGCTTTTTATTTCGGATGGTACGCCTGCTTTTGTTAACTCGTTCTGCAACCAAAGGCCAATACAATAAATCACAGAAGGTGTTTGACTAATAAATTCTTGCACGATCTTCCAGGAATTCCTACTGGAAATTATCCAGGCATCTGTTTTTCCGGGAATTTCCTTCACTTCCAACAATGAAATGCTCAGCGCCTCTACAACATCAAAATCCCATCCCCAGGATTTTATTAAATCCAGAATGGAAGCAGAAAGGCGCTTAGTCAATAAAATGTCCAAAGTCTTTTAATATTATGAGGAGTTAAAGAAACCTTGCAGCGAGGCTCGTTTAATTTCTATTCAGTTTTCTAAATTCATCCAATATCATTCGTCCTTTCTCTGATTCACTGACCTGCCGGGCTGCTTGTTCACCAATCGCTTCCCATTTTTCTTTTACCGCTTTTACTTCCACCATCATTTCCTGTCTTCCATCAAGGCTATGAACTGCCCCTTGAAAAACAATTTCCCCACCCTTAATGATTGCTAAGGCGCTGATTGGCACGGAGCAGCCGCCTTCGAGATGGTACAGGAAATTTCTTTCAACTGAAACACAAATTTCCGAAGTCGGGTGGTTGACCTTCCGGCAGGATTCGTAAACGTTTTTATCATCCTCCCGACAAACCACAGCAATGGCTCCCTGAGCTGGGGCTGGCACCATCCAATCTAACACAGCAAAGTGTTCTGGTAATAAACCCAAACGTTCCAAACCTGCCTTCGCGAAAATAATTCCACCCCAACCCTCTTCTTTGAATTTTCTTAATCGGGTCTCCACATTACCTCTTACATTGACAAGGTTATGATGTGGGTATCGGCCAAGCCACTGACTTTTTCTTCTGATGCTGCTCGTAGCTATCACGGCTCTCTCAAATTCAACTGGCTTAAAACCCGGCTTGTGTACTAACACATCATCACTACTCCCACGCTCCAATACCGCTGCAATTTTTAATCCTTCAGAAATAATTGTAGGAACATCTTTTAAGGAATGCACTGCCAGATCGGCCTGATGATTAAGTAAAGCTGAATCTAACTCCTTAGTAAACACACCCTGAACCCCCATTGCATAAATAGGTTTCACCAGGTCGATGTCGCCCAATGTTTTAAGCGGAACGAGTTGCGAGCGATAACCAAGTGAATTCAGTTTGGCCATCACAGCATTGGTTTGCCATAAAGCAAGTGTGCTGTCGCGGGTGGCTATTTTCAGCATGGGCAGAGACATGGTTGGGTATTAATAGTTTTTCGTAAGAGTCAGTTGACGTGGTTCGGCTTAGCCTTCTCTGCTGCCAATCGAAGAACTCCTGGGCTTTAGCTTGAACGATGGCTTTTACTTTGGGCACCTCGGCCAATCGCTTTTCAAGTGTTTCATTTACAAAGGCTGAAACCTGATCAACATCGAATACTTTAATACCGAGATGCTGATAAACTTCTTCGCTTACATTGCGCGGCATGGAAAGGTCGAACACATAGCGGACAGAAGTTGATTCAATATGACTTAGGTGCAAAATCGGAGTTGCTAAACTGGTTGCTACCACAACGATGTCACTTTCCTTGATCGCCTGTGTCAATGAATCAAATGGAAAAGTACGGGATTCATATTGTGCACCAAAGTCCTGGAGTTTCTGTTGGTTGCGGTTAACGAGAGTAATCTCAGCCTGGGGTGCATGTCGTTTTAAATATCTCAAGGTGTTGAGGCCAATTTTGCCTAATCCGATTACGCACACTTTGCGAAGGCCTTCGGTGTTGATGATCGTGCTGATCTGGCGGGCTACCAAATAAGAAACCGAAACCGTTCCATCCGAAAATTGAGTGCTGTTTTTTATGGCTTTGGAAACCTGGTTCGCCTGATTTACTACCCGTTCAATAAAGCCATTCGACCGGCCAAGATCTTTCGAGGTTTGAAAAGCCTTTCGTATCTGACTGATGATTTCATAATCGCCTGGAATTTGAGAATCCAATCCCGAAGCAACACGGAGCAAATGTTTTACAACTTCATCTCCTTCCTTGATATAGGTAGATTGAGTTACTTCCTCATGCGTTGTACCGCTTAATGTTTTTAAAAACGAAAGCAACACATATTGGCATGGGGCGAAACCATAAATCTCGGTTCGGTTGCAGGTGGAAAGAATAAGGTAATGCTGAAGGCACGAGGACGATTGGCTGTAAGCTTTCAGACTTTGTTCAGGGGTAATAGAAAACTTGCTGCGGTGTTCAGTATCCGTCTTTTTAAAACTGACCCCTACCACATAAAAATTCTTTCTAAAAACAGTTGAATGTTCAATCATAAAAATACCTGTAAAAACAAAGGTGAACTGGATTATTCCTACAAAATACCGCAATCAGAAATAAAAATACCCAAATATGAATTTCCCGAAAGCTATATTAACAACATTCTGTGGGTACTGATTTAGATCGGATCATGATGTGAGTTTTATCAGGTTTTAAGTTCAGCATAAATTTAATGTCTAACCCTTGAAGCATTCTTTGTTTATATCTTGGCGCACGTTATGGAAATTAAAAGAGGATTGGTTTTAGTAAATCTGGGGTCGCCTGATAGTTATTCAATACAAGATGTGCGCGCCTATCTGCGTCAATTTTTAATGGATGAACGGGTAATTGATGCGCCCTACCTGATACGGAAAATAATTGTTGAAGGATTTGTTCTTCCCTTCAGGCCAAAAAAATCTGCTGAGGCATACCGGTCAGTTTGGATGAAGGAAGGTGCACCGTTGAAAGTTTTAACTGAACAATTCAAACAGGCGTTGAAGCCTATGATAAACATCCCTGTGTCAATGGCTATGCGTTATGCTAATCCAACTCCCGAGATGGCGTTGAAAGAATTGGAAGTGCAAAATCCAAACTTAAAAGAGGTATTGATTGCCCCGCTCTATCCTCACTTCGCCATGTCATCTTATGAAACGGCTTACCTGTATGTGCTTGAGAAAATGCAATCAATTCGTCCTGACATGATCTTCAAAATTCTGCAACCTTTTTACAATGAGGGGAGTTATCTCAGGGCGTTAAAAGATTCCATTACTCCATATCTAAAAAAATCATACGATCATATCCTGTTCAGCTATCACGGTTTGCCCGTGCGGCATCTTAAAAAATCCGATCCAGGCAAAAATCATTGCTACCAGGTTAACCATTGTTGTGATGCACCTTCTTCATCATGGAATTTTTGTTACAAGCACCAGGTGATTCAGACTACTCATCTGGTTGCAAAAGAACTTCAAATACCTGCCGATAGATTTAGTTATTCCTTTCAATCAAGACTGGGAAGCGACCAGTGGATTAAGCCCTACACGATTGAGCAACTGAAAAAATTCCCGCTGGAAGGTGTGAAGAATTTATTGGTGGTTTGCCCGGCATTTGTGTCGGATTGCCTGGAGACCCTCGAAGAAATTGCCATTCAGGGAAAGGAAATATTTATGAAGGCAGGCGGAGAATCTTTTGAATTAGTTTCCTGCCTTAACTCCCACATATCCTGGGTTAAGACGTTTGCCGCCTACTGCAATGAAGTTGATGGCGAGTACATTAACCAGTGGAAGTAATGAAAATTAATTGTTGCACCACATTGAGTTGCACCTTTACTTCACCACCTGAACCCAATTCTTGCAAGTAGCCAGATTACCCAATTTTAATTCGAGATAATAAACGCCACCCCCTACATTGCTGGCGTCCCAATCATTTTTATAGTCGTTCGATTCAAATACCTTCTTACCCCATCGATCGAAGACGGTGAGGGCGATCTTTACACCTGCCTGTGCAGGCGTGCCTCCTTTGTTTCCAAAACCAATCTCAAAAGTGTCGTTGAAGCCAGGCGACAATTCAGGGGTGAACACGTTTGGAACAAACAAGGTGTAAAAAGGCAGGTTGGCACTTTTTTCGAAAGCACAAAACCCACGCACGCCAACTATTTTTACTTGATACAAGCTGTCTTTCGCGTAATAATGATCAACCTCTTGCTCATCTGAAGTTGTTCCATCTCCAAAATCAAAAAATACCATGTCATCCTCATTTACTTCGGTGCGATTGGACACATGCAGATAGGGTCGGGAAACGCAATCAGTAATGAAATCAAACTTCCAATTCAAATCAATTTCAGGAATTACATTAACGTCAACGGTGTCTTGAATAGAACATCCATCTGAGTCTGTAATGGTGACGTAATAGGTTATGGAGGCTTCAGGTTGAACCACCGGTGAGGACTGAGAGGAAGTAAATGATCCATCGTTACTCGTCCAGGCATATACGCTGCCACCTGTGGCGGTGAGTTCATAACTGCTTCCCTGGCATAAATCAGTATCCCCGGGCACTTCGATAACTTCTCTAAAATACTTAACAGTTCTGGTGATAGAATCCACCACGCTGCACGTATTATCGTCAATGGCTTTGAGTTTTACATGATATACTCCTTCCTGCTGGAATTGGTGAACAAGGGGAGCGATATCGGATTTAGGTTTGGTGATAACTGTTCCGTCATCGAAATCCCAAACATAAAATTCTCCACCGGTGCTGAGATTCTCAAACAGAATAGAATCAGGAAAACAAGCACGGTCCAGATTAGGCGAATCAAAATTAACACTGTTGGTTTGAAACCGGGCCCGAAGGGAGGCCAGATCAAATTTAAAAGCAGCGTTGTTGCAGTTGGTACTTTTATTTAATCGTGACCAGGCGCCAGGTGTTGTTGGAAAATCGGACGTGGCTTGACCGGCTTCATTACCGTATTGACATCCGGAGCAAACGGCATGGTACACCACACCAAATTTATCAAACCTTGACGTACCTCCATCCACGTGAGTTTTGGAGTCATTCCCTCCGAGGAAAGTAGCATATACCAACTCGGAAGCATTACTGTTCAAAACAATAAAATAAAAATCGGAACCCTTTGTGGTTTTCTGAAACGCATCCGAAGTAACGGGCATTCCTGTTGTTGAACTTTGCCAATATCCGGA
>JAYUHI010000116.1:0-5457 GCA_043767095.1 Bacteroidota bacterium | reverse complement strand
GCAGTGCTGATTTCTTGGAGTGGCTCACCGATCCGGTGAAAAATGGCGGAGGCGCATTGACCGATTTTGGTTGCTATGGAGCTAACCTGATGACCTGGCTAATGGATGGAAAGATGCCGATAGCTGTCACCGCCATCACCAGGCATATCAAGCCCGAACTCTATCCAAATGTTGATGATGAGGCAACCATTCTACTGGAGTATGAAAATGCGACCGGCATTATTGAAGCATCATGGAACTGGCCTTTTGGAATTAAAGATTTGGAAGTGTATGGCAAGAATGGATATCTGCATGCGCTCAACGGCAACACCTTGCAGGAAAGGAAAAAAGATACCTACAATAACGTAGAGATTGCTGCTCCAGCTTTCCGCGATAACCTAACATACCTGGGTGCCGTTTTACGTGGGGAAGTAAAGCCTGAAAAGGATTTATCTTCGTTGAGCAATAATTTGATTGTTGTAAAAATTCTCCAAGCCGCAAGCCAATCTGCCCGCGAAGGGAGGCGGATTGAATTGTGATTGGAGTGGAAAAGGAACTGCTCCGCCTGGGCCCATCACCTTCCATAAACCCGATTACCCAGTCGGTAAAATACAGATGGATTCTCCCAATCTTATTCTTATATTAGTCGGAGCTTTTTATCATGATCGGTGAATCCCAGAATTCTAAAATCCCTACTTGCCGGCAGGTAAAATCTAAAATCTAAAATCTAAAATCTGATATGGCAGCTTATTCATTGAACATCAACAACCAAACCTACCCGGTGGAAGTTATGCCCGATACTCCGCTGCTGTGGGTTTTGCGCGATTCAGTCGGCCTAACCGGCACCAAGTTCGGTTGTGGCATTGCACAATGCGGGGCATGCACCGTGCATCTGAACGGAACACCGGTCCGGTCTTGCATGTTGCCGGTTTCCACCATTGGAAACAAAAAAATCACCACCATCGAAGGCTTGTCGGAAGATGGCAATCATCCGGTTCAAAAAGCATGGATTGAAGAAGATGTAGCACAATGTGGCTATTGCCAGGCCGGCCAGATCATGACTGCTGCAGCCTTTCTGAAGAAAAATTCCAATCCCACGGATAGTGAAATAGACGCGGCTATGGCCGGGCACATTTGTCGGTGCGGCACATACAAGCGAATCAGAAAAGCCATTCATTCAGCAGCTAAGAAAGGAGGATAAGCCATGAACAATACAAAACTAACTTCATCATTGGAGGGTCATGAACCCTCCCCCTTCGGGGGCCGGGGGGCCAGGGTCGTATCCAGGCGCTTTTTCATGCGATCAAGTGCGCTGGCAGGCGGAGGTTTATTGGTTGGGTTCCATGTGATCGGAAAAAACTTTGAAGACATGGAATTGCTGGACGAAAATGATTTCGTTCCGAATGCATTCGTTAAAATAAATTCCAAAGGCATAATCACCATCATGTCGCCCAACCCCGAAGTGGGGCAGGGTGTGAAAACTTCTTTGCCCATGTTGGTGGCGGAAGAATTGGATGTGGATTGGGAAATGCTGGTCATTGAGCAGGCTCCACTCGATGTAAACAAATACAAGCGGCAAGTGGCGGGAGGAAGTCAATCCACACCTAGCAGTTGGGAAAGTTTCCGAAAAGCAGGCGCTGCCGTGCGGCATGTGCTGAGGCAAGCGGCTGCACAAAAATGGAATGTGCCCCTCGAAGAAATCACTACCGAAAAAGGATTCGTTTTTCACAAACCTTCAGATAAGCGATTGAGTTATGGCTTGCTGGCCAAAGCAGCGGGTGATATTGCATTACCAACAGAGGTTGTGCTTAAAGATCCGAAGGACTATAAAATCATAGGTACGCGCGTACGCAATATCGACAGCAAAAAAATCGTGACCGGGCAAGTCAAGTATGGATTGGACACCAGGCGCGAGGGCATGCTCTTCGCCATGGTTGCACGCCCAACTTTTGGAAAAAAATTGGTTTCGTTTGATGATTCGGAAGCGCTAAAAATCCAGGGTGTTAAAAAAGTAGTGCGAGTAGAAAATAAAGTGGCGGTTTTGGCAACAACAACATGGGCTGCCAAAAAAGGACGAGATGCCCTGAAGTTGGTGTGGGAAGATGATGGTGTGCTGGAAAGTTCAACCAACCATCAGGAAACATTTAAAAAGAACATCACCTTGAAAACCGAAAAGCCTATCCGGGTGGAAGGTGATGTGGATACCGCTTTCACCAACGCCAGCAAAATTATCGAGTCGGTTTTCGAAGCGCCCTTCCTGCCGCACGCACCGATGGAGCCAATGAATTTCTTTGCCGATGTTAGAGATGGAAAAGCTGTTCTATACGGTTCCACTCAAAACCCGGAACGCACGTACAACGAGATTAATAAGGTCCTTGGCATTCCCAAGGAAAACATCAGCATTGGCATGTCTCCCCGAATGGGTGGCGGATTTGGCAGGCGGCTAATGTCAGACTACTCGGTTGAAGCCGCCTTGATTTCAAAAGAGGCCAACTCACCGGTGCTGGTAACATGGACAAGGGAAGATGATATGCAGGGAGGATTTTATCGGCCCGCGGGCATGTACCGTTATCGCGCTGCGTTGGATAAAAACAATGAGTTTTTTGCCTGGCACATGACGGCCACTTCTGTAAATGAGGAGAACTCAGCCCGCGAAAACAGTTTTCCTGCCGGTGCTGTCCCCAATTTCAGGGTGGATAGTCATAATTTAAAATCGAACATAACCATTGGCCCCTGGCGGGCGCCCAAGCATAATTTCCTTGCGTTCACCGAAGAGAGTTTTTTGGATGAGATTGCTTTCGAGCAGAAGAAAGACCCTGTTCAATTCAGGCTTGACTTGCTCGACAAGGCTAAGGCCAACGAATACGGGAAGAAGATTTATGATGCTGATCGTTACAAAGCTGTGGTGACCACGGCTGCCGAAATGGGCGGTTGGGGCAAGCAGGGTGTGAACGGAATCTATAAAGGTTTTGGTGCCCATTTCTCTTTCAATACGTATGTAGCCATGGTGGCCGATATAAAAATTGAAGCCGGAAAAATCAAAGTTGTAAAAATTTACTGTGCGGTCGATTGCGGAAGAGTGATCAATCCGCTTGGCGCGGAACAGCAAATGGAGGGCGGGATAATTGATGGAATCGGCCATGCCTTGTTTGGTGAGTTGGTGTTTGAAAAAGGGGTGGCTCAGCAGAAAAATTTCAACACTTACAAGTTGATCCGCATGAACGATGCCCCCGATATTGAAACCAAATTTATTAACAACGAGGCCTCTCCAACTGGATTGGGCGAGCCAGGCCTGCCACCAGTTGGCGCTGCGGTTGCCAACGCCATCTTTGCTGCAACAGGTCAACGAATGAGGAAGCAACCGTTTAGTATTACCCAGGTATCTTGATAATTAAAATCCAAATTCCAAATTTCAAATCCCTAATCCCAAATCCCTAATGACATCTACCCGAAGAACATTCATCAAACAATCCGCAATGGCTGTAGCCGCCACGGCTGTTTCAAACTCTTTATTGGCTAATTCAATTTCCCCTCAACTAACAGGGGTGCAGTTGTACAGCATTCGTGAGGACATGAAGAAAGACCCCCTCGGAACATTGAAACAACTGGCAGCCATGGGTTATCAGTTTGTAGAACATGCCAACTATGTTGATCGCAAATTCTATGGTTGGGCCGCAGCCGATTTCAAAAAGATTTTGAATGACCTTGGCATGAGTATGCCCAGCGGCCACACGGTGTTAGGTAAAGCCCATTGGGATGAAATCAAAAACGAATTTACAGATGCCTGGAAATATACAGTTGAGGACGCTGCCATTGCCGGTCAACAGTTTGTGATTAGTCCTTCGTTGAATCAAACCTGGCGCGATTCAGAAAGCACATTGAAAAAATACATGGATGTGTTCAATAAGAGTGGGGAGCTTTGTAAAAAATCGGGGATGAAATTTGGTTATCACAACCACGATTTTGAATTCAGTCAAAAGTTTGGAGATAAGTCGTTGTATGATTTGATCATGGAAAACACCGATCCAAACCTGGTAATCCAACAGTTAGACATCGGTAATTTATACAACGGTGGAGCCAAAGCCCTGGATATTGTCACGAAATTTCCTGGCCGCTTTCAATCCATGCATGTTAAAGATGAGATTGAAGCCAAAGAGGGCAAAGAAAAATTTGAGAGTACCATTTTAGGCAGCGGAATAGTTCCTGTTAAAGAGGTGATAGATATCGGAAGGAAATCGGGAGGCACCATTCATTTTATAATTGAGCAGGAGTCCTACCAGGGTAAAACAGCTTTGGCTTGTGTGAAAGAAGATCTGGAGATCATGAAAAAGTGGGGATATTAAGCTTGAACATTTGGAATTACCGAATTCCGGTTATCTTTGACCACACACCTGAGTTAGCCCAATCAACCTACGTTTTAATTCTTTTTAATAATGGACAAGCTTGTATTCATTATCGATGACGACCAGGTGTATTTAAATTTCATGGTCAACCATTTCCGCCAAATGAAAGGATACGTGGTGGAGATCTATCCCGGTGGTGATGAAGCCTTGAAACATCTGGAAAGCAAAAAGCCTTTTATGATTATCCTTGATCACCATTTAGAGGATTCAAAAAAGGATGGAATTTATTTTCTAAAGAAAATAAAAAAAATGAAGTCCACTGTGCCTGCCATTTACATAACATCAAGCAATTCGGATGAAGTGAGGAAAGAGGCCATTAAGAGTGGAGCCAAAAGTGTAATTGTGAAAAGTGAATCTTTCCTTGTTCAACTGCGCACTGCCATTGATGAGATTAACACCCCCAAAAGGGGCCTGCTCTCCAAATTCTTTAAGTGATCATCGCGGCCCGAGGAACGAGTACAGCAGCTACACTGGATCGTGGTATGAGCCCCGGCCTGTGCCGGGACTCAACCGCGATGACTCTTCGTAGGAAGAGGTCCCGGCACAAACTACTACGAAGAAGTCATCGCGGCCGAGGAACGAGTGCCGCGATCCCGTGTTAAGTACAGAATGGAGAAGGGTTGAAGGTGAGGTGAATGGTGTTCCTCATTTGTCCAGTTTACTTTGAAACTTTTGCTCAGTTCACCTCCAACTCATCTTTTGAAGGCAGTTTGGGAAAAGCCGCATGCGGCTCTGCCTGATACCAAAACGCTACGGAAGAAATATCAGATTGTTGAGGCAGGTAGCGCCCACCGCTTCGCCAGCCTAAATCCTGAATGGTGATCCGCAAATCTTTTTCAAACCTGATCGGATCAGGAATGTGCCACCTATACATGCCGAAGCGTTGCATCACTTTGTAATGGCCATCGCCTCGAATTACCTGGTGAAGCCCGGCATAGGGGGTGTTAAACTCCGTGTACTCAATCATGTCAACTCCGGGCGCCACTTTTTTCTTTGTATCGAAATCGTAAGAACCACAAAAGTAATCTTCGGTGCCGGTGCCGTTGATGGTTGGAAATTCCTGATCGCCATCCAT
>JAYUHI010000115.1:0-5461 GCA_043767095.1 Bacteroidota bacterium | reverse complement strand
ATAAGAAAAGCAATGTCATTTTTAAAGAGAGCGACAAACTAAGCGGCCGTAAGCCCATTGAGTTTGTACAGGCCACCCGGCCATTTGTAATTATTGATGAACCTCAAAGTGTGGACAGCACACCCAAAGCGCAGGAAGCGATTAAATCGCTAAACCCGTTGTGTATTTTTCGTTACTCCGCTACGCATAAAAATGTGTACAATCTTGTTTACAAGCTCGACCCTATTAAAGCATACGAACTAAAATTAGTCAAACAAATTGTGGTGGCTTCCGTGCAAGGCACCAATGCCCACAACGATGCCTATGTAAAACTGCTGGAAGTAGATAACAAGAGCGGCATCCGTGCGCGCATTGCCTTGCACGAAAGCACGGCCACGGGCCCCAAGGAAAAGAAATTGTGGGTAAAGCAAAATGCTGATTTGTTTTTACTCAGCAACGAACGTGAAGCCTATCGCAATGGCTTTCAGGTGCTGGACATCAGTGCTGAGCCCGGCAACGAATACATTGATTTCAATACAGGCCGCATTTTACTGGGCCAGGAGCGTGGCGGCATCCGGACCGACTTGATGGAAGTGCAACTGCGCAACACCATCAAAAAACATCTCGATAAAGAACTTCAACTAAAAGACCGTGGCATTAAAGTGCTATCACTTTTCTTCCTTGACCGAGTGGCCAATTACCGCGAGTACGATGAGGAAGGCAAGAACAGGAAAGGCAAGTTTGCGTTGCTTTTCGAAACGTATTACAAAGAATTGATCCAGCTTCCGCAATACAAAGAACTGGACGTTCATGAAGTAGAAAAAATTCACGATGGCTATTTCAGCCGGGATAAGAAAGGCGTTTACAAAGACACGTCTGGCTCGGCCAAAGACGATGACGATACGTACGCCAAGATCATGCAAAACAAGGAACAACTTCTTTCGCTGGAAGAACCGTTGAAATTTATTTTCTCCCACTCCGCTTTGCGTGAAGGTTGGGACAACCCTAATGTATTTCAGATTTGCACACTCAACGAATCTCGGTCGGTATTGCGCAAGCGTCAGGAGATTGGCCGCGGGTTGCGTTTGCCGGTCAATCAAAATGGCGACCGTGTATTTGACGAGAACATCAACAAGCTGCTGATCGTGGCCAACGAAAGCTATGAAGATTTTGCGCGAAGCTTACAATCTGAATATGAAGAAGAGTGCGGTGTTACGTTTGGCAAGATTGCCAAAATCGGATTCTCTAAACTGGTGCTTACAATTGAGGACGGCAAAGAAGTTTTGTTGGGTCGCCCAGGCTCCGAAAATATTTGGACGGAATTACAGCGCAAAGGATTTGTAGATGAGAAAGGAAAAATCACACCTGCATTTGACCCACACAAAGAAGGCTTTGCACTTGGGTTGAGCGAGGCATACAAAGAACTGGAACCACAGGTGATTGAAACCCTTCAGAACTACAAACTTGATCGCCACATCAGAAAAGATGAGGAACCAAAGCGGTTGAAGATCAACAAACAGATATTTCTTGATGAGGAGTTTGGAAAATTGTGGGACAAGATCAAGCACAAAACTTCGTACGAAGTAAAATACTCAACCGAAGAATTGATTACCCATTGTGTGAAGTCGATCAAAAAGATGGATCGTATCGAACCGGTTACGGTTTCATATCGCGAAGCACAATTGGATATTGATGTGAAAGGAATTTCGGCAGAGGAGATCAGGGGCAACTACATCAAGCTTGCTCATTTAGGCGGCCTGCCCGATATTATTGGTTATTTACAACGCGAAACCGAGCTTACGCGAAAAACTTTGGTAGAAATTTTGAAGCAGTCGGGTAGGTTGGAAGAGTTCACGCTCAATCCGCAAAAGTTTATGGATGCCGTCTCATCTATTCTTAAAAACGAGTTGCACAAATTAATGATAGACGGCATTCAATACGATAAAGTAACCGACCAGGAGTGGTGCATGAACTTCTTTAAAGACAAAGAAATCCTGAGCTACCTTCATAACCGCCTTGAAGTAAAGCGCTCGGTGTACGATGCTGTTGTATTCGATAGTGAAGTGGAGCGCAAATTTGCTGAAGACCTGGACAGGCGCGAAGACATTAAATTGTTTGTAAAGCTACCGCGCTGGTTCAAAGTAGAAACCCCGGTGGGCGACTACGGTCCGGACTGGGCGATTGTAAAGCAAGACGATGCTAAAATTTATTTAGTACGCGAAACAAAGGGAACGAAAAACTTCGAGCAATTGCGTAACAGTGAAGCGGACAAAGTGCGCTGCGGACGGAAGCATTTCGAAGCATTGAAGGTGGATTTTAGTGTGGTGGTGGAGGCGAGGGAGGTGTGAGGAAAGGTGAAAAATTACAAATACAATAACCATGGCCTACTTTAAGAATGTATTAGTCTCGATCGATCAATTGGGTAATACCCTGTGTGGAGGCAATCCCGACAACACCATTTCAGCAAGGGTTGGATATTTTTCAGAAGTTAATCGTGGGCCAACCAAATACTTTTGGAAGGGCCTCGCAAAAGTGATTAATTTCACTTTTTGGCCGGTAGATGGACCAAATCATTGCCGGCAAGCTTTTGAAGCCGACCCGCAAGAAACGTTTAATGATAATAACAGCGATTTATTCAGGTTTCTAATTTCTTTTGTTATAATCGCCTCCTGCATTCCAATATCAATAATCCTTTACGGCTTGTATCCAATATGGAAATTGTTCGGATGGTGATAATACTCTCCGAAAATCAATAACAACTCTGATTACGAGTTGTATGGTGTTAATGTATAGTATCATAACTCGAATAACAGTTTGAACAATGGATCAATCCCCCCTCTACTTTCAAATTGGCCGTCAGCATATTCTCGACTTCAGCCTGGGGCTTGATCACATTCTTTTCGTGTTTGCTTTGGCTGCAGGGTATTTGTTAAGTGATTGGAAAAAAATCTTAGTGCTGGTAACTGCCTTCACTGTCGGCCATTCCATCACGCTTGCCCTGGCAACCTTGAATATAATTCGTGTGCGCACCGATATGGTCGAGTTTTTTATTGTTGTCACTATCGTGATTACGGCTTTAAGCAGTTTGTTTCAAGGGAGTTCAGTTTCCCAGGCCAAAATACAACTCAATTATGGGTATGCGCTTTTCTTTGGTTTGATTCATGGACTTGGATTCTCTAACACCTTGCGCGCGATCTTATCCAAAAACCAGGAACTCATAACGCCTTTATTGGCCTTTAATCTTGGATTGGAGTTCGGGCAAATAATAATTGTTGCCCTATTTTTGGCGCTTGGGTTTATTGCCGTGGACTTGTTGGGGATAGATCGAAGAGACTGGAAAATAATTTTATCATCGGCCATTGCCGGCATGGCGTTGATGATTTTGAGGGAGAGAATATTTTGGTAGGCCTCACCCCCGACCCCTCTCCGAATGGAGAGGGGTGCACGCTTAATGTAGTTTGGTGCTTTAATAATTACTGCTTCTTTTGATCCATGATTTTAATGCACGGCACAAAGTAATAAAAAAGGTCACCCCTCTCCTTTTGGAGAGGGGCCGGGGGTGAGGTGAATGCGGCATCAAATGAATTCATCACTATTGTTTTTGTAAATTCACTTAAATGAAAAAACTGATTCTCTTTATTCTCACATCCACAGCCATCCAAATTCAGGCGCAGGAGTCTTCGACTGAAAAATTTAAATGGCAGGGCAAGTTTGAACAGTTAGATCAACTATTGCCAACGCCAAACGAATACCGCACAGGCTCTGGCGCTCCGGGTCCAAACTACTGGCAGCAGCAAGCCGACTATTCTATTGAAGTTGAACTCAATGATGACACTCATATAATTACCGGCAATGAAACCATTACCTACACCAACAACTCACCCGATAAACTAAAATATCTCTGGCTTCAACTGGATCAGAATATTTTATCACCCGGCAATGAGACTGACAAAACCAAGACCAATACCATCCGTGATTCGATGAGAACGGATCAAATTCAAATGAACCTCGATTTGTACGGGAATTATAAAGGCGGCTACACGATTAAGTCAGTAAAAGCAACGAGTGGGGTTGATTTGAAATATTTGATCAACCACACCATGATGCGCGTTGATTTGCCACAACCCCTTAACCCGGCAGAGAAATACTCTTTTCGGGTGGAGTGGTCGTACCCGGTGAGCGATCGCCTCAATGAAGATGAGGTCGGCAAAAGAGGAGGCATGGAATTTTTTCCAAAGGATGGGAACTATGTGTATTGCATTACGCATTGGTTCCCCCGCATGTGCGTGTATGACGATGTGAATGGCTGGCAAAACAAACAGTTCCTGGGTCAGGGCGAGTTTACACTTCCATTCGGGAACTACAGTGTGAAAATTACCGTGCCTGCCGATCACATTGTGGGGGCTACTGGCTTATTGCAAAACCCAACAAGTGTGTTGACTCCCATCGAACAAGAGCGTTTCAAAAAAGCAGCCACTACCATTGATAATCCGGTGATCATCGTTACACAAACAGAGGCAACAGCCAAAGAGAAAACTAAAGCGAAGGAAAAGAAGACGTGGGAATACAAAGCTGACAATGTGCGCGATTTTGCGTTTACTTCTTCGCGCAAGTTTATTTGGGATGCCCAGGCGGTGAAAGTTGGGAACAGCACCGTCATGGCTATGTCGTATTATCCCAAAGAAGGCAACCCGCTTTGGGAACAAGAATCAACCAAGGCTATTAAGAACACACTCATCACCTATTCCAAATACACGCTCGACTATCCTTACCCCGTTGCCATTTCAGTTCACACAGCAGAGATCGGCATGGAGTATCCTATGATTTGTTTCAACAGGGGCAGGCCTAATGCCGATGGTTCTTACTCAACAGAAAAAAAATGGTCCATGATCGGGGTGATTATCCATGAGGTAGGCCATAATTTTTTTCCCATGATCATCAACACCGATGAACGGCAGTGGACATGGATGGACGAAGGGTTAAACTCTTTCGTGGAGGATCTTACCCGGGGTGAGAATTATCCTGACATGCCCAAGCGTGGCGGCAGTGCCTCGAATATTGTTCCGTTTATGAAAGGCGACAAAAGTGTGATGCGGCCCCTCATGATAAACTCCGAGCAACCCATAGAGTTTTATACCGAGCAGTATCGAAAATGCGATGTGGGGCTGAACATCCTTCGCGAAACCATAATGGGCAAAGAACTTTTTGACAAGGCATTCAAAGAATACGCCCAGCGCTGGGCCTTCAAACATCCGAAGCCGGCAGATTTTTTCAGAACGATGGAAGATGCCTCGGCTGTTGACCTCGATTGGTTTTGGCGCGGCTGGTTTTATGGCACCGATCATTGCGACATGACCCTCGACCAGGTGAAATGGTTTAAAGTGCGCAAAGGAATTACCGATTTGGAAGGCAAAGGTTCAAAGGTTAAAGAAGGAGATTTAAAAGCCGGTGGAAAGAACACGCCTAAAGATTTCGCTGGCGG
>JAYUHI010000114.1:0-5467 GCA_043767095.1 Bacteroidota bacterium | reverse complement strand
CCGATGGCAAGGAACACCGCGCTGGAAAGGCCCAGGATCACGAGCCAGAAATACTCGAACGACGAGAACTTGAGCGCGATTTCAGCGAGCGCGGGTATTTAAGCAACGTCCAACAGAATAAGGATTGAAACTGGATGACCTCCGTGATGTTGCTGCCATACGTTGATGTATTTAAGCAACGTCCAACAGAATAAGGATTGAAACAACATTAAGCCAACAACTCCCGTACCGTTAACGGTTGTATTTGAGGAATGCCCAGTACAATAAGGATTGAACTCAAATAAGTCCGAGTGCCTTCATTTCCCTTTACATTCATATTTGAAAAATGCATGAAACTTTTATATAGCATGCAGGGTAAATGAAATGACTATGCAAGTATGCAAGGCCACCTTGAACCATTAATAAAAAATAATAATCACCCTGATTTCTTGCCTTTAAAGCCTTCCTTCTGCAGGATGGCCAGTACTTTCTCACGCACATCTCCCTGAATTAATATCTCCCCGTTCTTGCAAGACCCGCCAACCCCGCATTTCGTTTTCAATAATTTGGTCAGCACTTCCAAATCTTCTGTTTTTCCAACGAAGCCGGAGATAAGCGTTACTTGTTTTCCGGCCCGGCCACTTTTATCGATACCAACGTACAATACCTGCTTAGCGAGTGGCAGCGTTTCATTTGATTTGTTGCTTTGATATTGAAATGAAAAATCAGTATTGGTAGAGTACACAACTCCTTCCCGGTTTTTCCAATCATTCTTTTTCATAAGGCCAAAAATCGGGTTTTCGAACCAATAATCGTCACTTGAAGGGTTTCCAACATTTCGAAGGTTGGAAACCCTGACTCGCAAGGAAAAACCAACAGGTTTTGTTTTTTCGAAGCAACATTACCGATGGAAAGGTAAAACCTGTTAGGTTTTCAAATTAACCAACAACCTCCTTATACCATTTAATTCCTCTTGAAAAATACATGATTACCCCAACGATAAGGAATAACCCAATGCTGCCAAGCAATAGAGAGAAATCCTGCAGTTGAATGATCACAAAAATAAATCCGTAAAAAAAAGCCAACAGCAAGGTGAACGTCAGCACCAGCATTTTGCTTTTCAGGAAAGTGGTGGAGTACAAACTAATCAAGGATACTGTGGCTACCGTAGCGATGAAGTATGCCCAGTTGTAACTTACTTGCTCCGAGAAAGACAGCAAGAGAGAATAGTAAATAATCAAAGCAGCCCCGATGAGGATGTATTGAAAAGGATGGATGCGGATTTTCTTTATGATCTCCACCATGAACAACGCCACGAAGGTGAGCATGATCACCAGCACACCATACTTGGATGAGCGCATGCTCTTCTGATATTGATCGACAGGTATCAACAGCCTGGCACCAAAATCCGATCCTGTTAAACTTTTTTCGGAACCAATCCAACTCTGCGCAAAGGGGCGGTTGTAGTGAAGTACTTTCCAGGTGGCCGAAAATCCCTGATCACTAACCGTTCTGGTGGCGGGAAGAAACTCACCTTCAAAACTTGGGTCGGCCCAGGGGCCGCTCAACTTTACATCAGTGGTTTTACCAACCGGGGAAAAATACAAACTGCTGCTGCCTTTCAGTGGAAGTTTCATGGAAACATCAGCCCTAAAATCATCAGCCGATTTCCATGGAAGTTTTACTATTACACCCGTTCCGGAAATGTTGTAGTCATTATTTCGCATAGCTACAAATTCCAGGGTACTCGATGGTTCTCCTGTGCACTCCTTTCCACCAACCAGCAACACAGGATTGTCGCTAATGCCACGCAAGTCCTTTATGCCAATGGCGATTTCGGCTTCACTCCATAGTATATCTGCATCCGCAACTTTCATTTTCGCGAAATCCGACACATTGAAAGTGGCATTCAGGTTGATGATGGATTCATAAACGGCCGCATCAAAAATGCCCCGGTGAAGCACCTGCGGATTTACTGTTCCATTGATCTCCAACTTCTCCGGAAGAAAGTGTGCTTTCTCAATCCGATCACGGACTTCCGTCTTTTTCTCAACCTCCACCTCATAATGCTCCACAAAAGGGATAATGAGAACGGGGCCATTCACGGTTTGCGGGCCCGACCACTTAGAGGCAACCTCCTCCACTACCGAATCAGCCCGGCTTTCGCGTTCGCGGATAAGCGATTCAATCCAGGCGGAGGGAATGAGCAGAATTAAAATCAGAAAACCGATTGAAGCCAGTTTCACCATGATTGACTCGCTGAGCCACCGGTTAAAGCGTTCTAATAAATTCATTGATGTTGTTTCCATAAATTGTTATTTGTAAAGTTAAATGTGTTTGAATCCTTATTTGGTTTTTTGATTTCTGATCAGATCATCCAGTGCATCAATATGTTTTTTAAAGGCAACCCTCCCCTTCTCTGTTATTTTGTACCGGGTGCTGGGCTTGCGGTCCACAAATGATTTGCTGACCGTAATATATTTTTCACGTTCAAGCGATTTAATGTGCGTAGCCAAACTGCCATCGGTTGCCTGTAACAATTCCTTCAACGAAGTAAAATCGTAGGAATCATTGGCTGCCAATACCGACATGATCTGGAGGCGACCGCTGTGGCCCATTACTTTATCAAGATTGTCGAACGGGTTTCTCATGCATCATACTTCCTGTACATCACTACTCCATAAACAATATGAAGCACGCCAAAGCCAATGGCCCAGAAAAGTAATCCATACCCAATGAAAACAGTCGAGATTAGGCCAAGCACTATTTCACAGTAACCCAGGTAGCGGATTTCCACGAACAGGTTCTGACTGGCGTTCACCAAGGCCAGGCCATAAAACAATAAACAGACGGGGGCCACTAAAAGGAAATATCCATGCCATAACAGAAGGAGAGAAAAAATTCCACCGGCTGCTAATGGAATGGATAGAGAGAGCAAGAGTCGTTTGCTCGTAGCATCCCAGATAGATAAGCCAAGCCGGTTTGCTTTGCGATAACTGAAATACCAGCCGGTGATCAATGACGCTGCGAGTGTTACTATTCCAACGGTAACAAGTTGATATACCCTGGCAGGCTGAAGTTCAAAGTACTCGTGTGGCCGGGCCATCGCACCGAGGAAAACATATCGGTAGATATAGAACGCAGCTGCCGAAGCATATATCCCAGCCAAGATGCCGGAAACGCCACTGAGCGAAACGAACTTAACGGAGCGCTCCATGATTTGGCGGATAGAGGCCAGGTCTTTTTCGAAATCGGATTTTTCTTCCATTTTAAAAGTACTTTTATTTTCAAAGTAACTGGAATTATTTATCAAGTGCAAGCGAATCGCGTAAAATTATTGAGGGAATGATTCAGGATATTCCCAGGTTCAGAGGTTCAATCCTTCAACCCTATCACCTGGAAACAGGAAATACATATTGGAACACGTTATTAACTTTGACAATCCAAACATACCTTATCCTACTTTGTCAAGTTGCAATCCCGCAGGGATGGAATTATTATAAATTGTTTTCCTTTTACCATTCCCCGAAGGGGTGAAATAATTCCATCCCTTCGGGGTTCGTATAATTTTTATTTGCTAATTTCTATAGAAATGCCAGCCCTTCGGGCTTCAAAACTAAACATGACAAAGTAGGGCTATTAATAAATTCTTAATTTTGACTACACCGATTACCTTTTAACTTTATGAAAATCTTAATTGTAGCCCTTCCCTGCCTGGTAGTTTTGTCCGGCCTCTATGCTCAAGGAACAGCCGACAGCCTTCAAAACGTTTTAAAAACTGCGAAAGGAGAGCAAAAAGTAAAAACCCTGAACGAGCTCTTTAAGTTGTACATCAACACCGACCCGGTTAAAGCCACCGAGTTCACCCGCGAGGCTCTTTCGCTGGCGCTCGAAATTACGGATAACCGGGGGATGGCCGCCTCATACAATAATTTAGGAGTGGCCTACCGGAATCAGGGCGCCCTGGACAAGGCCCTTGAATATTATTTAGTCTCCTTGCAGTTGTACCAAAAAATTGATAACAAAGAGGGCATAGCGACTACCAAAAACAATATCGGGAACATTTATTCGATTAAGAAAGATCAGGCGCAAGCCATGAAATACCTGGAGGAATCCAACAAACTTTTTTTGGAATTGAACGATGAAATAAAAATCATCGGATCGTTCAACAACCTGGGCAACCTCTATAATGAATTGCAGTTGTTTGATCAGGCCATGAAATATTACGATGAAGCCTCCAGGCGAAGCGAGAAGATCAATGCATCCAATTCCGATCCGCTTACGAATATGGGTAACCTTTATCTGAAACAAAATGATTTCGAGAAGGCCATGGAGTTTTACAATAAGGCCATGCCCGCGGCCGTAAAGGAAAACAATCAACTTGGGGTGTTGAGTATTACGGCCAGCATGGGAGAAGCGTGCTTGAAAGCCGGCAGGTTGAGCGATGCCAATGCCCATCTCGCTAAAGCGCTTGCTATTTGCCAGGAGTTACAGGCCTACGTTTATGAGCCGTCTATATATAAAAACCTGGCCGCCACATTTGCCATGCAAAAGCGCATGGATCATGCTTATGAAGCCATGCTTCGATACGACCAGGCCCGTGAACGCATTTATGGCGAAGAAAGCATCCGGAAGATTGCGCAAATGGAAATGGTATTGAGTATTCAGGAAAAGGAAAAACAACTGGAGGCTTTAAAAAAAGACGATAAGATAAAATCATTGGCCTTAAGGCAAACCCAAATGATTGTAGCCCTTTCATTTCTCGCCTTAATTGTGGGGATCATGCTGGTGAGCCTCTTTGTGCAGCGGAGAAAAATCAAGGCTTGATTTCGTTTCATGACGCGCCAGCAAGCTTCAGACATTTTACTGTCGTTGACTAAATCGGCATCCCTGCTGCGTCACATGCGCACAGTTGAATTGGTGATGGAAGCCTATGCCGAAAAATTGGGCGAATCAAAAGAAGAGTGGGTCGTGGCTGGCCTGCTTCACGATGCCGACTATGAAGCATTTCCTGACCAACATCCCAACGTAATTGTTGAAAAGCTGAGTGGCCTGGGTGAATCTAAAATAGCCCACGCCATTTCGGCCCACTATACAAAATGGAATGTTCCGTATGAGACTACCCTTGACAAGGCGTTGCTGGCTTGCGATGAACTAACGGGTTTTGTTGTGGCATGTTGCCAGGTGCGGCCCGATGGAATCACCTCGCTGGAGGCCAAATCTGTTATTAAGAAACTGAAAGACAAGGGCTTTGCCGCCAAAGTTGACCGGGAAGAAGTGTATAAAGGCGCTGAACTTTTTGAGGTTCAGTTGGCCGATCACATTAGTTTTATCATTGACGTTCTTCGAAAAAACCGCGAAGAATTAGGCCTTTAAACAGGAAAAAGAAATTTAACCCACATTGCAGCTTTTTGACACCGAACGAGAAATTTCAATTTTTTTTCGGCTAAAAATTCATCACTAGCCCGTACCCCCCTACGGGAGAATA
>JAYUHI010000113.1:0-2308 GCA_043767095.1 Bacteroidota bacterium | reverse complement strand
CTTTCAATACAGTATCAATGACGGATTTCTCATTGATTTGTTTTACAATTAAAATAATCACCAGGAATAACAACGAGAAGCCAACATGCACTAAAAATTTCTGTTTGCGTTTCTTCTCTTCAGGTTTGTTTTTGAAATCGAGGAAGTCAATGCAGAAGGAAGTGGTAAGGCCTGCGAGGGCCGAATCGGCACTGGCATAGGAGGAAGCGGTTATGCCCAACAAAAAGAAAATGCCCACCAGCAATCCGAATTTGTTGAGGGCCAGCATGGGGAAAAGATTATCGGACGATGCAGGCAAAGTCAATCCGTTTTTTTCGATGTACATATACAGCAAAGCGCCAAGCGTGAGGAACAGAAAGTTCACCACCACAATAATGTTGGTGAGCCAAAACATATTTTTCTGTGCATCGGCAAGAGTGCGGCACGTGAGGTTCTTCTGCATGATTTCCTGATCCATGCCCGTCATGGTGAGGGCAATGAAGGCCCCGCCAAAAAATTGTTTCGGAAAAAAAAGTCCAGCGTTTGGGTCGTCAAAATAAAATATCCTGGAGTGAGGCCCGTTCCATACTTCCGTGAACAATTGAGGAATGGAAAAACCCAGGCCATCACCAATTTGCCAAACCGCGATGCAAACAGCCGACACCAAAAAAATAGTTTGAAAAGAGTCTGTGTAAACGATGGTCTTCACGCCACCCTTAAACGTGTAAATCCAAATCAAGGCAATGGTGGTGAAAACGGTTACAAAAAACGGGACGTTCCAAGCATCGAACAAAAATAATTGAAGGATAGCTGCCGCGAGGAATAACCTGAGCGAGGAACCAACCGATCTCGAAACGATAAAGAAGAAAGAGCCGGTCCGGTAAGCCCAAGTATCGAAACGGTGTTCAAGGTAAGTGTATATAGAAATGAGATTGAGCCGGTAATAAAGCGGCATGAGCACCAGGATGATTGTCCAATAACCCAGAATATAGCCCAGCACCACCTGGAAGTATCCAAACCCAATTTTCCCTACATTACCCGGAACCGAAACAAACGTGACACCCGATAGCGAGGAACCAATCATGCCAAAGGCCACTAAAAACCAGGGTGATTGGCGGTTGGCAGTAAAGAAGGTAGTAGTAGTGGCCCCGCGGGCAGTGAAGTAAGAGATCAAAATGAGAGCTGAGAAATAAATTACTATAATGATCAGAACAAGAGTGGGGCTCATATCCGGCAAACTTGTCATTTTTTTTTACTTTTGGAAATCGATAAGCTTATGACGCGCCCCCAAGAGCAAAACCTGGAGTCAACCGAAGTGCTGGAGTTGGAAGAAACAACCGATGTTTATGACCTGGTTGTTTTTAATGATGATGTGAACACCTTCGATCATGTAATCCGCACTCTTATTAAAGTGTGCAAACACACCACCGAACAAGCCGAGCAATGCACACTGCTCATTCACTATCGCGGCAAGTGCACAGTGAAGAATGGTTCATTCAGCGAACTCAGACCCCTGCGCGAAGCTATTTGCGAAGTGGGCATTGACGCGAGGATTCTGTAAACAGGTGACCCTAATCCTCTACATTTAAGCCATGGAATTTCCTTCCAAACTGATTGAAGATGCCGTGAATGAGGTGTCGAAACTTCCGGGCATTGGAAAGAAAACTGCCTTGCGCCTGGTGTTGCACCTGATTAAAGAACACGAATCGAGAACATTTTTGCTGACAGAATCCCTCAAAAACCTGCGCGACAAAATTAAATCCTGCCAAACCTGCCATAACATTTCCGATGAAGATGAGTGCAACATTTGCCGCAGCCACAGGCGCGACAAATCTATGCTTTGTGTGGTTGAGGACACTCGAGATGTAATGGCGATCGAGAACACGGCACAATTCAACGGGCGCTATCATGTGCTGGGGGGCGTGATCTCGCCCATGAATGGTGTGGGCCCTGGTAATTTGAAAATTGATTCATTGATCAGCCGCATTGCCTCCCCCGTTAATGAAGTAAAGGAAATCATCCTCGCCATCAGCCCGACTATGGAAGGTGACACCACGGCATTCTACATCAATAAAAGACTGTCTCCTTATCCAATAAAAATCACTTCCATAGCACGGGGCATTCCGGTGGGGGGTGATTTGGAATATGCCGATGAGATTACCCTTGGGAGGAGTATTACTAGCCGGACGTTGTTTGTGTAATAGCTGATCCAGCTACTTCGTGGGTTTTCTTCGTGCCTTTGTGATTTTGTGGCAATGAAGCAAGTTTGAAATCGAAGTTCAATTTACTACAAAGCCCCCGCCTTCAACTCCTCCACCACAGCCGGATC
>JAYUHI010000112.1:0-5491 GCA_043767095.1 Bacteroidota bacterium | reverse complement strand
CCAGGTTTGTGACAGAAATTTGTCGGGAAGTTTCAAGTCGTTGAATTTGTCGAGCCATAACGGGAGACCAGGTTTATAATAAGTGCTGGAAATAAATTTTCCCGATCCACCATCATACCAATAGGCGCCATCGGCTGCATGGCCTGCGGGAAGAACGGCCCCACGGTCTTTTATGGAAATGCCAATTACTTTGGCTCTTCTTTGGGTAGCGATTTTAAGTTCATCGGTTATGGTTGTTGAAAGCATGCGCCACGGTGAAACCCCACCGACAGTTTTTTCAATACCCACCGATTGCTGGCGGTCATCCGAAACACAATTCACAATTTTTTTAAGGTCTTTATCATACCAGTCGTTGGCTATGATGCCGTGAGTAGATGGTGTTGCCCCTGAGTAAATGGAAGCATGGCCGGGCCCGGTAACAGTGGGCACATAATTATAATGCGCATTGCGCAACATGAAGCCCTCATTCATTAAGCGTTTGAAACCACCATTGCCAAATTTTGGCGAGAAACGATAGAGGTATTCCTGCCGCATTTGATCAACCACAATGCCGACAACCAATTTTGGTTTGGTTTCGGATGGGCTTTGTGAAAAGACTGCTATGGAAGTGAAGAAAAATAGATATTTGAACATACTTTTTTTTCAGGCAATATCTGATTTTTAAAGAACATGACAAGCCTTTAATTTTTTAACGTAACGACCGATCTAAAAAAACGAGAAGTAGATGTGATGGAAGGGTTTTAGTCATTGCAAATCAGGGAGTAAGCAATTTCCTTTGGTAGAACCTGGCTTCGAACTATTTTCCCGGTAGCCTGAAAATAAGTTACCTGCATCGTTCCGGGTTTGGCTGGTTTTATGCCGATGAACACGAACTTGTTGTTTACTGTTTGATAAGCCAACTCCTCAAATTCAGGTTTCACAATAACGCCCGATGAATTACCAATTAGTCCTGAGAGATTACCCTGCGTGAATATGGCGAGTCGCTGAGGTTTATCCTCTTCAATCACATGAAAGTAAGTAATATTTTCAATGCGGTTTTTATTTTGCGGGATTGAGTACAGCGCGCGTTTTCCATTTTGTGTTACCAATGCCAGTGTATCGCTCCAGTATTCGATTTCATCAAAAAGAAAATTGGTTCTGGCTGCTTCATCCGACCGGATGAAACCCAGTTTTTTTTCCTTACTTCCAATGATCCAATCGTGGCCATAAGTTCTTAGGTTGGAATCGAAAACCGGCTTTATAAGTTTTTTTGTATTTTGATTGTAGTTTCCAAATTGACGATCCCTCAACAACGCAAACGATCCATTCGAGAAAAGTATATTGTCATACTCAGGCTTGAGTATGACTTGCCCTTTCTCATTTATAAGTCCATGTTTCCCTTTTTCTATAAACCGGAAAACATTTTTAAGAACCGGCCATACACCCGTAAAAGAACTGGTAAATAATTTATGGAAACCCTCTGCCAGTCGAACGGTAACTTTTGTTCCTGACCGGATTAACAGGAACGCGGTTGAATCTCTCGATTCAGCAATCGTATAATCGTCATGCTTGCTTATCGTAAAGAATTTAGAATCGGAGCGCCACAACCGCACCGAATCGCCATGGGCAACGGCAATGAAAGATCGATCGAACCAAATACTATCGGCTGAAACAACAATTTCTTTTTTAGAGGGAATATAAAACAAAGACTGTTTCTCGCCATGCTTTTGAGTGACCAGCCAGGGTTCAAAAATTTGCAAGAACTCAAAAGAGATATTCTCAAGAGCAGTCCAGCCTTTGATAGAATACAAACTATTTTTTTTTATGATGAACCCAGCGGAACTGAAGGAAATGGCGTGCCGGTCGAATGGAATGACTTCCAGTAAATTTTCATCCAGGATTTGTTCAAGTGAACCGTTGCGCACCCAAATGAAATGATCACCCAGGGTTTTGATTTCATCGGCAACCACCGGTGCATGGCGGCCCTGGGAATAAGCGATCATGTTGTCAAGCCCCACCAATATCTCTTTTCCTGATTTTGATAAAATAACATACTTGCCTTGGTCAACTATTTTTTCAAAGGAAAAGGGCAAGATCATTTTTCCATTGAGGGCTAGCAATCCCCATCCGGTTGATTTTTGGCAGGCAATAAACCGGGACCCAATCATCAACACCCCTCTAGGTATTTTATCAGACAACGCCCAACCGGATTTATGAATAATCAAACTTGACGAATCCGTCCTGGCCCGGATAAAGCCTGATCCTAATTCATTAACCTCTTTGAAGTAACCCTTGAAAATTATGGTTCCGTTCCTGGCCGCAATGGCATCTTGAATATGTATAAAGTCTCGGATCAAGGGTGAACAAAAGTATTTTTCCGCAATGGTTTGAAGAGTGGGTTGAAAGGTAACGTTGCCGGCTTCGTCCATAAAACCCCATTTTTCCTTTTCGTTAATTGGTAGCCAATCCCGCAAGGGGTAAATAGTTTTGAGCGAGTCGGTCAGATGGTAGGAAGGGTGTTGCGCCAACTTCAGGTGCAGCAGAATACCAGAAGCCCGTTTGGCGTAGGTGCCTGTTGGATATTGTTTGATAAAATCCTCGAAACTTTTTTCGGTTCCGTCTTCAGTACTCATCTCGAAAATGTTTTTCATTGCCACATCAGCGAAAGGTGAGGAAGGATAATGTGACACAAATTCCTTGTACGCCAACAACGATTTGTTTTTTGTATGAAATTCAAAAAGAAGTCTTTCAAATCGTTGCCTTGCTTCGGCCGAGCGATGGCTTTCGGGATAATGATCTAAAAAAGTTTGAAACGCTTGATGTGAGTTTTGCTTTAAAGCAATTACGAAAGCAGCTTCATCACGAAGTTCAATGGCTGATTTTATTTGCGATGCGTCAGAATACCTTTGGATAAAATGGATATAACCCGCTTCAGTATTGAGTTCTTTTGCTTGTTCAAAGGCTGCGCTATCAATTTTATGTTTGAGACTGGCTAAGATGGTGCTATCAACCGGAAATTTTTTCAATCGTTCTTTGGTTCGCTCATTGCAAGCCTCAAACTTGTCGTTCGTTATTTTCCAGAAGCGATGAGCCGAATCAATATTGAACAGGAAATATTTTGGTGTGAAGAATAGGATGGAATAAACATAGGAGGCTTCAATACTCAGACTGTCTTTTCTTAAGGTTTTGTCAAGGATTTTTCGCGCAAGCGCCCACTCGCCCTTTTTAATTTTATTGAGCGCAAAGCGTTCGGGGTTGAGTTGGGCAGGTGCAGCGAACCCAAGACAAACCAGAAACACGGTAAATATTTTTTTAATGTTCATTTTTAATAGAGGCTGTGCAAATATCCTTTCAAAAACTTTCAATCTGATGGCAATTGACGGATTTGTAAGGAAGAATTTCTTATAATTGCACCCTCAAATTCGGGGTGTAGCGCAGCCCGGTTAGCGCATCACGTTAGGGACGTGGAGGTCGGATGTTCGAATCATCTCACCCCGACAAATTTGGTAAGGAGCAGCTAAGACTGGAAAAGTGTGATTGGGGTGTAGCGTCCCGCTCAGAAGCGGGATTAGCGCATCTCCTTCGGGACCTGGAAGTCGCCCCGCTCTTAATGTTCGAATCATCTCACCCCGACAAAAGCTGCTCAGGGCAGCTTTTTTTATGGAATTATCAAAACCTACCGGAATTACAATAGCCTTAAAGGAACAATCCCTTCCTTACCGCATTTACGGAGCAGAGGCCATCGAAGAGGGAGCGCTGAAGCAGATGGAGACTGCCATGAAACTTCCAGTGACTGTGGCCGGTGCACTGATGCCCGATGCTCACCAAGGCTATGGCCTTCCTATTGGTGGTGTATTAGCTACCCGAAATTCGGTGATTCCTTACGGAGTTGGTGTTGATATTGGTTGCCGGATGTGCATGACGCTCTACATTCTTCCGGCAAGCATGCTGGAGGAAAAGAAAGATGCTCTGAAGACCATGCTGGTGAACAACACCATGTTCGGGAAAGCCACTTTCATGAAACCAAAAGATCACGAAGTTCTGGAGCGGAAGGAATTTTCCGAAATCAAGATTGTTCGTGAGCTGAAAGACCGCGCCAGCAGACAGATTGGTTCTTCCGGTGGCGGAAATCATTTTGTTGAATTTGGCCTGGTGGAAATTACTTCGGAGGTCAACCTCCCCCTTCGAGGGCCGGGGGGCCTGGCTCCGGGCCAATACATAGCGGTGCTTTCGCATTCCGGTTCGCGCGGACTGGGCGCTAACATCGCGGACTTTTATACCAAAATCGCGATGGACACTTGCAAACTTCCTCAAGAGGCTAAACAGCTTGCCTGGCTTGACCTGGACACAGAAGCAGGGCAGGAGTACTGGCTGGCCATGAACCTGGCCGGTGATTATGCCTCGGCTTGTCATCACCAGATTCATGAGCGCATGTCCATTAGCTTGGGCGAGACTCCGCTTGCCATGATTGAGAACCACCACAACTTTGCATGGAAAGAAAAAGATGAGAATGGCAATGAAGTGATTGTTCACCGCAAGGGAGCAACACCGGCAGGCAAGGGAGTGTTGGGCATTATTCCCGGCTCCATGGCCACACCCGGTTTTATTGTTCGGGGAAAAGGTGAAGCAGTTTCAATAAACTCTGCTGCGCATGGGGCCGGACGCCTTATGTCTCGCACGAAAGCGAAACAAACTATTTTACCCGGCCATGTTAAAAAATTTCTCAAGCAAGCTGGGGTTGAGCTGATTGGCTCCGGCCTGGACGAAGCACCCATGGCCTACAAAGACATTCACCAGGTGATGGCCTCACAAAAAGATTTGGTAGAAGTGCTTGGTACTTTTCTGCCGAAGATTGTAAGGATGTGTGGCGATGAGAGATTTAAGGAGGTGGATTGAAGATATATGGAGTTTGACACATTTGGAGGGCAGTCAATTTTGAAATCTGTTTGGTTAATTTGTAATCCTTTTTTTCTAACTTTCGTAAAACTAAGAGATGAGTAAACTGCCCAAGGCGCCCCTAATAGAGGTCATTTTTGAAATCAGGTGGACAGTAACTGGTCAAAAAGAGTTTCAAGAAGCACAATATTTACATGGAGACCTATACCCCCTTCTCAAAGAAAAGTTTCCATTTCGAGAAATTACGCAAAATTTGCCTGTCGAATTTTTTGCAAATCTTCCTACACATCGCTTTAGAACGGCTGCAAATGATTATCCTTTGGTTCAAGTCGGCCCAGGGATTGTTACAGTTAATACAGTGGATTCAAAATATTTTTGGGATGAATTCGAAATGCTCATTTTAGAAGTTGTTAATGTGCTAGGAACTGTATACTCATTCAAAGAAAATCATAATGCAAGACTCGTCCTTCAGTACATCGATTTACTCAGTTTTGATTTTGACAAGGGAGATATCTTAAGAGGAGTTACGCAAAACTTTGTTTTTGATGCAAAATTGATGGATATAACCTGTGATTTTGTAGAAATTTTAAAGATCGTGCGTAAGTCCACATCTTAA
>JAYUHI010000111.1:0-5501 GCA_043767095.1 Bacteroidota bacterium | reverse complement strand
TAAAAGTAAGAAGCGGGTTAGAAGAGCCGTGTGAGGTGAGAGTCTCAAGCACGGTTCTGTGAGGGGCTTGGGCTGAAATGCCCTTGCCTACTCGACCCAGATTAATCAAAAGGACTCCACTATTTTGTTTTCCATTATTGTTGCAGGACAACAAAAAAATTCTCACAGGAATTATTTTTAAATACCCAACTCAATCTGGAAAACGGCTGACCAGGCACCATCCAGCTTTTTATTCAAGCGTAAATCCGTAGGAACGGAGTAAATCAGATTTCCCTGAACCTTCACGCGATGCCCGTTTATGTATTGGGTTACCCCCAATTCATATTGATCAATCTGAGGCACATTAACTCCCAAAAAATTAAGGTTGTTGTACAGGGCAGAAGAAGGTTTTGTTTTTGCATATCGCCCACCTATCTCAAAATTGTTTTTAAACAGGTAACTCATCTGCGAAAGCATACCATATCCAACGTAAGCAAATCTCGTTTTTGTTGGATCAGTGGAAAGTGGATTAATCGGATCTTTGGTATGGCGCACCATGTACTCGTTGTACCACGCCCAGCCGTTATATTTCACGAGCATGTCTGCTTCAAAATTTTTTAAGTTTCGGGAATCAAGATTATACAAGTCATTGCCTAGTTGTCCGGCCAGCCGCACTGCGTTGGCATTATAGCTATAGGTTGTTGCGATGGAAATTTTTGGTGACTTCTCCCTTTCCAAATCACCTTCAACATAATCGTTATTGCCTGTGAATTTTCCGAGCGGAAGAAGTTCAAACCGCCCAGTGTAGGCCAGCCCTTTGTCTGATAAAACTGAATTTCTTCCTTCTCCTGAAGTTACAGCGCCCCGAACATTATAGAAATTACGGGTGTAGTTGGCAAAGAATCCAAAATCACGATCTATGTTAAATGTGGCGTTTACAATGGAGCGGTCGGCAAACTGCAGATCGCCTGATGACACCACGCGTTGACGGTTTCCGGGAAGTTTAGTCTGGCCAAAGCCAAACCGCCAGTTCTTATTAGGCGTAAAATAAATTACCGCATCGCGCACAATATTGGGGCTTGAATTGATGGAGGCATTGTCCGGTCCACGCCAGTCCATGTCACCACGGGAAAAAGAAAACTGGAGATAGTAGGTTAACCTGGGATCCACCACAAAACCTTCCAGTTTCATGCGTAGCCTTCGCACCCTGAATTCAAAACTGGAAGGATTCAAATCATCATCGGATTTAGAAAAGTACGAAGCGCGGTTTTGCATCCGGAATTGGAAATTAAGCGAAAAGGTACTGTCGGCCGTAACCAGGCCGAAACCTTTTCCCTTCCTGGCAAAGAAATTCAAGGCGGCCTTGTTGGCGGTATTCTGCGCAAACAGTCCAAAAGACAGTACGACAAAAATCGAAGTAGCAAACAGTTTTACATAATGCATGATTATCAGGATTTAATTCAGCCTCAAATAACAGAAAAATGTGTGGCAGAATAATAGGCACTTCACATTCTTAACAATAACTTAATATTGGAGCGAAGCCTACACATTACCTTTGTTCGAAACAACACTGGTATGAAAAAAGTATTTTTAACAACCTTCATTGGAATATTTCTTGCACTCGTTGCCTGTGGCCCCAAGCCTGATGACACAGCCAATAAGTTAAGCGGGGAAATAAAAATTGACGGATCGAGTACGGTCTATCCTATTACCGAGGCCGTTGCCGAGGAATATCGCGTTCAACAACCCGATGTGAAAGTTTCAGTTGGATTATCTGGAACAGGTGGCGGATTCAAAAAATTTGGCCGTGGGGAAATCGATATCAACGATGCCTCGCGCCCGATCAAAGACTCTGAAGCAAAGGCATGCTCCGAAAATAACATTAAGTATGTGGGATTAACGGTTGCATTTGATGGCCTTGCCGTTTTGATCAATAAAGAAAACAACTGGGTTGATTATTTCACTGTTGAAGAATTGAAAAAAATATGGGAGCCTGACGCACAGGGAAAAATCACGAAGTGGAACCAAATCCGGGCGTCCTGGCCAGCAGAGGATTTTCATTTATACGGCCCCGGTGTTGCCTCAGGCACTTACGATTATTTTACTGAAGTGATTGTTGGCAAGAGTGGCTCCAGTCGTGGCGATTACACCGCCAGCGAAGATGATAACGTTTTAGTGCAGGGCATTGCCGGAGATAAAAATTCGGTAGGGTTTTTTGGATTGGCCTACTATGAAGAGAATAAAGACAAACTGAAATTGGTGGGAGTGGATAATGGATTGGGTGTGATTTTACCAACAGCAGTAACCGTGAAAGACGGTACGTATGCTCCGCTATCGCGCCCTGTTTTTATTTATGTGGCTGAAGCTGCGGCCAGACGGGCAGAGGTTGCTGATTTTGTAAAGTTTTACATTCTCAACGCTGGCAAATTAGTTACGGATGTGGGCTATATTGCCTTGCCGGATGAGGCGTATCAGAAAGAGTTGGAGAAGTTTAATGGGTTCGTTAAGTAGTCCACGGTTAACTGTCCACGGACTACAGTCGACCGTGGACTGTTGACCGTAACTTTTTTACGAATGAGACGCCCCTCAGAAAAAATCATCGAATTCGGTTTAGCAACCAGTGGTGCCATCACTATTCTGGTGACCCTCGGCATTATATGGGTTTTATTTTCGGAGTCTTACAATTTTTTCAAAGTGGTTTCCCTTTGGGATTTCCTTACCGACACACAGTGGACACCCCTCTTCACCCAAAAACATTACGGCATTCTTCCATTACTTACAGGAACATTGCTCACCACCGTTATTGCGGTTATCACGGCAATGCCTATCGGATTAACCATTGCTATTTATTTAAGTGAGTATGCTCATAAAAGTTTTCGCAAACGGGTCAAGCCACTCATGGAAATATTGGCTGCAATACCCACTGTTGTGTATGGATTTTTTGCGCTCACGGTAGTCACCCCATTTCTTCAATCGTTCATTCCGGGTGTAGGCACTTTCAATGCGTTGTCTGCGGGGCTCGTCATGGGCATCATGATTACCCCCCTCGTAACATCGCTGAGTGAAGATGCTTTATATGCCGTTCCCAAATCCTTGCGAGAAGCATCTTTTGGTATGGGCGCCACGCGGTTTCAAACGTCATTTAAAGTAGTGGTTCCTGCAGCCTCATCCGGAATCACCGTTTCGCTCATACTCGCAATCGGGCGAGCCATTGGAGAAACGATGGTGGTGGCCGTTGCAGCCGGGCAACAACCCATTTTAACGTTAGATCCTCGAAACGGAGTGGAGACTATAACCTCCTACATTGTTCAGATTAGCTTGGGCGATGTTGCTCACGGCTCCATAGAATACAACACCATTTTTGCTGCGGGCGTAACCCTTTTCATTTTCACATTCATTCTCAACCAAATCAGCTACCGGCTGAAAAAACGTTACCAGGAAAAATATGAGTAAGGCAACCTGGAACCATATCAATGACAAAGCCTTTCAATATGCAGGGCTTCTCTTTACTTTGGCAGCGTTACTAATCCTTGCTTTCTTTTTGGTGGATATTATTGGCAAAGGATGGAACCGAATTGACTGGGATTTTTTAACCAGCCTGCCTTCGCGCAAAGCAGAAAAGGCGGGGATACTAACTGCCTTAACGGGAACAGCATGGATACTCGGGCTGACTGCACTCATCGCGATTCCCGTAGGTGTATCGGCAGGCATTTACCTTCAAGAGTACGGAAAGAAGAACAGGTTTGCCTCCATCATTGAAGTGAACATTGCCAACCTGGCCGGTGTGCCCTCTATAATTTATGGATTACTGGGCCTCGAAATTTTTGGAAGGATTATGGGATTAGGGGGCAGCTTGCTGACGGGGGCCCTCACTCTTTCTTTGTTGATTCTCCCTGTGATTATTGTCGCCACGCGCGAAGCATTGAAAGCAGTTCCTAAATCTTTAAGAGAAGCATCTTACGCAATTGGCGCAAGCCGTTGGCAAACTATTTGGAACCAGGTGCTGCCGGCAGCATCGGGTGGAATTTTAACAGGGATTATTCTCTCCTTATCGCGCGCAGTAGGCGAAACAGCACCACTCATTGTGATTGGTGCCTTGGCTTACGTGCCGTTTGTAGCAACAAGTCCCATGGATGAGTTTACCGTAATGCCCATGCAGATTTTTAATTGGATATCAAGGCCTCAACATGAGTTTATGGTTAATGGGGCTGCCGCTATTATTATGCTCCTGGTTATTACTTTTATGATGAACGGAGTTGCAGTTTATTTTAGAAACAAGTGGCAAAGCAGGATTAATTGGTAAATCGGGCGGTATTCAGCCTACAGTAACACGGATTATTAATATTGAATACCGATTATAATCTTTAATAAGAAAAATTAGGGGAATGAAGATCATTGAGGCTATTGATATAAACGCTTTTTACGGTGATAACCACGTGCTTAAGAACGTGAATATCGAGATAAAAGAGAACAGCGTAACGGCTTTCATCGGGCCATCGGGTTGCGGCAAATCCACCTTTATTCGCATGCTGAACCGCATGAACGATTACATTGACGGTTTCAGGAAAGAGGGCACTATATTGATTGAAGGAAGAGATATCTACAAGAAAAAAGTGCAAGTGGAGGAACTGAGACAGCATGTAGGGATGGTCTTTCAAAAGCCAAACCCATTCCCGAAATCCATCTATGAAAATGTGGCCTATGGATTACGGATTCGCGGGGTGAGCGATAAAAAAGAAATTAATGAACGGGTGGAGAAATCGCTGAAGAAGGCAGCCCTTTGGGGCGAAGTGAAAGATTCATTGAACAAATCGGCATTCTCTTTATCTGGCGGGCAGCAGCAGAGGTTGTGCATCGCGCGCACATTGGCAGTGAAGCCTTCTGTTATTTTGATGGATGAGCCTGCCTCTGCACTTGACCCAATTTCAACAGCCAAAATTGAAGAGCTGATTGCTGAATTGAAACAACAGTACACCATCGTTATTGTTACACACAACATGCATCAAGCATCGCGTGTAAGCGACCGCACGGCATTTTTTTATTTAGGCAGCTTGATAGAATATGGAAAAACATCGGAGATTTTTACGAACCCAAAGAATAAGCAAACCGAGAATTATATTAGTGGAAGATTTGGATGAAAAGTCCACGGTCCACAGTCGACCGTGGACTTTGGACCGTTTTCACGAACAACTAACAACCAACAACTAAAATGGTATCCCTCGATATAGAATTACAATCGCTGAAAGACAACTTGCTCGAGATGATGGATCTCGTGAAGAGCCAGTTGGTAAAATGCAAGGCCTCATTGGAAGATCATAACGATGAGTTGGCAGAAGAAGTGGTCGAAAAAGAGAAGCGGGTCAATGCCTTGGAGCTAACCATTGATAAAGATTGCGAAAATATTCTGGCGTTGCACAACCCGGTGGCCACTGATCTGCGTTTTGTACTTTCCACATTAAAGATTTGTGCTGATTTGGAAAGCATCGGGGACATCACTAAGGGTTTGGCCAAAGTGAGTCGCA
>JAYUHI010000110.1:0-2335 GCA_043767095.1 Bacteroidota bacterium | reverse complement strand
TTACCATTTCACCGGTTAACCTGCGCTTCTTCTACATCAGTAGATTCCTCTTCAGGAATTTTCTCCCAGTTCTCAGGTTCCTCATTGTGGAGATATTGCAAAATCTTTTCTTCTACCTGCCACAACTTCATGCCTCTTAGAAATTTTCCATTGCGAGCCAGTATGAGCCGGCCCGTTTCTTCCGATATCGCCATGACCAGTGTGTCTGTAATCTCGCTCATGCCAATGGCCGACCGGTGGCGCAAACCAAAATGGGTTGGCAGGTGATCGTTCTCACTTACCGGGAGCACACAGCGAGCCGACTTGATCCGTCCCTTGTAAATGATTACGGCTCCATCGTGAAGCGGGGTGTGTTTATTAAAGATGGATAAAAGCAAACGCTTGGTGACTTCAGCATCGAGAAGATCGCCCGTATCAATATACGTCTTCAGTTCAGCATCGCGTGAAAAAACAATCAGGGCTCCTGTTCGGGTGGCTTTTAGCGTTTTGGCTGCTTCAATGAGCTGGTGGATATCAAAATCATCATGATAGCGTTTTCTCCAATTCACTAACGATTTAAAGAAATTATCGCGGTTAAGTTCAGTAGTGCGGCCAACCATCAATAAAAATTTCCTGATCTCAGGTTGGAAAAGAATGATCATAGCCAGCACACCCACGCCCATAAACTGCCCAAGAATGGAGGCCAGTAATTCCATTTGGGCCGCCCGAACAATCAGGTACATGAGGTAGAGGGCAAGGATACCCAGGAAAATATTCACGGCAATGCTTCCCTTGATGAGTTTGTAAACCTGGTACATGAGTATGCCCACCAGGCCAATGTCAACGAAATCAACCCAACTTACTTCCAGAAAGCCGATGTGGAAAAGAAAAATCACGAAGTAAAGTTAAACAGTTAGTCGTTAATAGTTTATTTCACTCAAGGTTAATTGTCCGGGTGTTCAGCTAATAAATACCATCTATTGAGGGAGCAAAAACCTGAACAATTAAATTATATTGGAACTTAAATTTAAAACCAAACAATATGACGATCCAGGAAATAGCCGACCGTTTCTTCCAACTTAGCCAGGAAGGCAAGTGGAACGAAATCCAGAATGAACTTTTCGATAAGAATGCCCAAAGCATTGAGCCTGCCCACGCCCAGGGATTGCAATCTGCCAATGGTTTAGAGGCAATAAAAAAGAAAGGCGAAGCATGGAACAACATGATTGAACAGGTTCATAGTGGTTACTCCGGCAAGCCACAAATTGCCGGAAATCATTTTTCTGTTCCGATGGGAATTGATGTAACGTTAAAAGGCGCTGGCCGCAGCAAAATGGACGAAATTGCTGTGTATGAAGTGAAGGATGGAAAGATTGTGAAAGAGCAGTTTTTCTTTTAGGCCCTCTCCCCTTCTCCATTTGGAGGACAAAATGCAATTTAAAAAGCCGAATATGAAATGCAGCCTTTCCTCACCCCACCTCACCCCCGACCCCTCTCCAATCCCGAAACTTCGGGAGGAGAGGGGAGAAGTAAATTAACCACGCGGCACAAAATAACATAAAGAGGGCACCCCTGCCTGTCCGGCAGGCAGGCCTCTCCGCCCCGGAGAGGGGCCGGGGGTGAGGTCACAACGGAATATTCCCGTGCTTCTTCCTCGGCATCTTAACCACTTTGTTTTCCAACATTTTAAAAGCCTTGATTAGTTTGTCGCGGGTTTGGTCAGGGAAGATCACTTCATCAATATATCCGCGGGCAGCGGCCATGTAGGGATTGGCAAACTTAGTGGTGTATTCATCCACCTTCTCATTTAGTTTGGTTGAGGGGTCAGGCGCTTCGGAAATTTCTTTCTTGAAAATGATTTCGGCTGCACCCTTCGCGCCCATCACGGCAATCTCGGCAGTAGGCCAGGCGTAATTCATATCGGCCCCAATGTGTTTCGAGTTCATTACATCATAAGCGCCACCGTAGGCTTTCCGGGTGATGACCGTTACACGAGGCACAGTGGCCTCGGAGAAGGCATACAGTAATTTTGCTCCGTGTTTAATGATGCCTCTCCACTCCTGCTCGGTGCCCGGCAGAAATCCAGGAACGTCTTCAAACACTAACAGTGGAATATTAAAGCAATCGCAGAAGCGCACGAACCTTGCGCCTTTTAAACTTCCGTCAATATCCAGAACACCGGCCAGCGCTGCCGGTTGGTTACACACCAGACCAATACTTCTTCCATCCAGCCGGGCAAAACCAACAACAATATTCTCTGCATACTGCTGATGAACCTCAAAGAAACTTCCTTCATCCATAATTCCATTAATCACATCCCGTATGTCGTACGGCTGATTTGGATTGGCCGGAACCA
>JAYUHI010000109.1:0-2344 GCA_043767095.1 Bacteroidota bacterium | reverse complement strand
CCGTAGGGATTAACTGTTTGTAGAAGAAATTACGATTTATAACCGACCCCGTAGGGGTCGAATGTCTATTTGCAAACGCGACAATTTGAAATGCACCCGGACTGCCCAAAGTTTTCCATGTCAAGCATCGTCTCCGCTTCGGGACGATGCGAACTATTTACTCATTGAGACTTTCCCATTCAAATATTCCCATTCTTCAATTCCCTCACCGCATAATAACAGGCCCTCGCGGTCAGCGCCATGTAAGTGAGTGATGGATTGACACACCCCGATGACGTCATGCACGAGCCATCGGTAACGAAAACATTCTTCACCTCATGCATTTGGTTGAACGCATTCAACACGGATGTTTTGGCATCTCGGCCCATGCGGGCGGTGCCCATTTCATGATTGGCATTGCCGGGAAAAGAAAGGCCCGTGTTCTTTTTTACATTTTTGTATCCACAGGCCTCCAGTATTTCAGCAGCGGACTCGGCAATATCCTTATTCATGGCTTTTTCATTGTCCCTGAATTCCACGTCCATGCTTAAGGTGTTTCGGCCGTATTTATCTTTTAGGTTGGTGTTGAGTGTTACACGGTTTTCTGAATAGGGAAGACATTCACCAAATCCACCCAGGCTGATATTCCATCCTCCAGGCTGCTGCACCACTTTTTTCAGTTCATCACCAATCGCCTCCAGGCTGAACGCATTCCACCAGCCGCTCCTGCCCGCACCGCCTTGCAAACCAAATCCACGGATGTAATCTTTCCGCTTCTCCGAAATATTCCGGAAGCGCGGCATATAAATTCCGGTAGGCCTGCGCCCGGAGTAATACTGATCGTCAAATCCCTCCACTTTGGCCGAAGCCCCTGCTCCTTTGTGATGATCCATGGCATTTCGACCAACCTGATCACTGCCATTCCCCAGTCCATTCGGAAAACGGGATGATATTGAATTCAACAAAATAAACGTGGTGGCCATGGTGGCCGCGTTCAGGAAAATGATGGGAGAATAAAACTCGATCACTTCATTTGTCTCCGTGTCGATTATCTCAACACCCGTTGCCCGCTGTTTTTCTTCATCGTAAATAACCCGGTTCACCAGGGCATTCGATTTCAAGGTGAGGTTTCCCGTGGCAAACGATGCAGGCAGGGTGCTGGCATTGGTGCTGAAGTAAGCGCCAAACGGACAGCCGCGGTCGCATTGGTTTCGGTATTGGCAAATGCCCCGGCCTTTTACAGGTGCCGTTAAGTTTGCTGTCCGGCCAATCGTTACCCTTCGTTCGGGAAAAACTTTTTCAAGTTTTGATTTAAAATCCAGCTCAGCACAATTCATCTCCATCGGTGGCTGGAGTTTCATGTCAGGGAAACGTTCCAGCCCTTCCTCCAGGCCTAAGGCTTGGCCGCTCACGCCAATGAACGATTCTACATATTCATACCAGGGCTCCAGGTCTTTGTAGCGGATGGGCCAGTCCACACCGTGGCCGTCTTTCAGGTTAGCTTCAAAATCCATATTACCCCACCGGTAGCACGCCCGCGCCCAAAGCAAGGAGCGTCCGCCCACCACATTGGCACGTACCCAATCATAGCGTTTAGTTTCTTGGTAAGGATTTTCTTTATCATTGATGTAGTAATGTTTGCAATAGCCATTGAAGGAGTAATGCCGGGTTTGCACGAAATGGTTTTCCTTGTCCTGCCGGGTTACTCTTCCGCGATGATCCAACTCCCAAGGGTTTTTAGTTGCGGTGGGATAGTTAGGGTGTTCCACATTACTTCCCCGTTCCAGCATCAGCACTTTCAATCCTTTTTCAGTGAGTTCTTTGGCAGCCCATCCCCCGGTAATTCCTGTGCCTACCACAATCGCATCGAAAGTGTTTTGGGTTTGGGCTTTGATATTCAGGTTAGGCATAACATTCTTCCTTGGTCATCCAAACGTAACAAAGCGGGTGGGATTAACCATCATAATTTCCTTTGACCGGCAATAGAGAATTTCAAAAAGCAGGGATTGGGGTGGTGTCAATTGCAATTAGTAAATTTGACAGGTGAACCAAAACGACTCAAAAATTATTGTTGACTTTTTAATGAAGGTGCTTCCTGCTTTGGAGGCTGTGTATGTATTTGGCAGCCGGGCTAATGAAACAGCAACAAAAGAAAGTGATTTTGACATTGCCTTTCTGACTGGCAACCGTGAACCCATTTCAAAAGTTGAGATGTTCAACCTTCAGGAAATGCTGGCCGGTCAGCTCAATGCCGATGTTGATTTGATAAATCTGGCTTCCGCAAGTCTTGTACTTCAATTCGAAATTACCAGCCAGGGGCAATTGTTATTTGTAAAGGATGGGTTCAACTCAGCGTTGTATGAGT
>JAYUHI010000108.1:0-5584 GCA_043767095.1 Bacteroidota bacterium | reverse complement strand
ACGCTGCCCATGGAGCAACCAGAGACACTATCATCAATAAGAACAGCGCTGCTATAATTGCCGCCATCGGTGTTTTCGCACCCGAGGTATAGTTCAACCCTGAACGTGTAAATGATCCCGATCCAGCGAAACAGGAGAAAAATCCACCCACCATATTAGATAATCCAAGGCCAATAAATTCTTGATTACTATCCAATCGCTGTTTTGACTTGTTTGCAATACTTCTTGAAATTGAAATGACTTCAATTGCACCCAGCATAGCAACAGCAAAGGCGCCTGGTGCCAGTTCCCTTAAGACATTGTAGTCCAAATTAGGAAAATGGAATGCCGGTAAACCTCTTGGCATCTTGCCCACCAACGGAACAGGGAAAAGCTCGTTTCCAATAAAATAAGAAACAGCCGTTCCAAAGAGCATGGCCAAAAGAAGGTTGGGCAATTTTGGAAAAAGCTTTTTTGACATGATGGCAATCAATATCGTGCCGATACCAAGGGAAAGTGTGTTGAGATTAAATTCTCGAAACTGGCTAAACACTAATTCCCACGTCTTAATAAAAGTTGCTTCATTGGGAATGGATAAGCCGATCACATGTTTTATCTGGCTGGTAGCAATAAGCAGAGCTGCACCCACTGTATAACCAGTCACTACCGAGTGAGATATAAAATTTACCACCGACCCAAGCCTCGATACACCGAGTGAGAATTGGATCAGGCCCACCATAATAGTAAGTGTTAATGCAAGGGATATAAAATCTTGTGATTGGGGAACAGCCAATAAACTGATAGTGGCGAAGATCGCAATGGAACTGGTAGTAGTGGGCCCTGAAACCAAATGATAGGATGATCCAAACAGGGCTGCAACTATAGGTGTAACAATTGCTGTATAAAGTCCATAAATCGGTGGTAAGCCAGCAATCATAGCAAAGGCAATTCCTTGAGGTAGTACAATGATTGCGCCTGTAAATCCAGCTAGTAAATCCACTTTTAAAGTTTGCTTATTCACTAACGGCCACCATCGGAGAAATGGGAATACCTTATACTTATGTACCTTAACCAACGCGTTTAATCTTTTATATAAAACATTTCATCTGCTGGACGCAAGGCACGGGGAAACCACAAGGGCCTGCGGAGTCCACCGGGGCCGGGTGCAGGCCGTGTAAGGGCGAGCCATTCCTTATAGACTTCAAACGACTTGTTTGTGTCCACAAAAATATCACCGTAAGAATCGCCCACATGTGCTTTTTCCAGCTTTACTTTCTGATGCCAGCAATGCATACCGCTGATGGGGTCTGGATGTACCGGAAAAGTAATATTCTGATGTACGCCTCCATCGCTCCAGAATATCCTTGACGAATCTTTATCGGTGCTTTTGAATGGGCGGATGCCTTCTTTTTTAGTGAGTTTCCATTGACCCTTGCCATTGTTTTCAATGTTAACAGTTTCGGTGGCCCATCGGTTGCCTTGGTCTTGCGGACGTCTCCATCTTCCGATGTGGTGCGAGCAGGCCAGTATGCCAGGCTTGATTCCCTCGGTAATCCAAATCTTATCCACAAAATAACCAATGTCAGTTGTTACGCGAACTATATCTCCACTCTTAAGTCCTAACCGCTCTGCGTCAGATGTATGAATCCAGATGGGGTTCCGGTTGGCAATTTCAGCCAGCCATTTTGCATTGCCGGAACGCGAATGGATAAGTACCGGCAACCGGAACGTTGGTACTAATGGAAACTCTCCTGCTTCCTTATTTATTTTTTCGGGATGTACATGACTTTTGATGTAGGTAGGGATGGTGTACTCCGGCCACTTCCAGTCTATCATCGTATGTGAGAAAAATTCCTGCTTGCGTGATGGCGTAGGAAACCCCACTACATTCTTTCCATCCACTTGTACACCAATTACTTTTCCTCCTTTAGTTATCTTGTGAGAATCAGGCTCTATTGATGCGCCTTTCATTTCTTCTTCAGGCAATGCGGTAAGGTGCTTTTCGTAGGCCGATTCTTCCACCGTAAAGGCCCCGTACTTTCTCATATAATCCAAGGCTGAAAGGTTTTCTTTTGAAGCCTTCTCTTTCAAGCCGGGAGTATGCTCGAATATGAATTGGTAGTATTCGTCCACCGTAATTTTTTCTCCTTTGCGATAAGGGGATAAGAAGTGTTCGCGTATGCCTAGCGAGCCATCGGGGTCAATGCGCCAGGAAAGTTCAATCCAAAACTCATCTTCTTCCCATACCTGACCGGGGTTTACTTCATAGGTGAACGTAAAAGCTTTGCCGTTTCTTCTGGCCGCTTCGCGCAACACCGGCTGACGGAATGCTATCCACACACCGCCATGGGTTTCATAACTGTTCAGGTCGTGCCGCTCTGAAGCATGCCCCATCGGCAAAACATAGTCGGCAAAATAAGCCGTCTCGTTCCATGTAGGTGTCAGTGCTATGTGCATACCCACTTTACTTTCATCCGACAAGGCCTCAATCCAGCTAAAGCCATCGGGGTAGGTCCAAACGGGGTTGAATACCCGGGTGAAATACGTGTCCAGTTTGCCTCGGCCTTCTTTGAGGAAATGCGGCAGCAGGAAACTCATTTCAAAAAAGGCAAGGGGATATTCGTTAGGAAATTGAAGTTCGTTCCAGAATTTTTGTGCGGGGGGGTTGTCGAAGAAAGAAGGTTTGAATTTGTTCCAGGCATTAGGCGATGTTCCTCCTACGGTACCTACACTGCCTGTCAGCACATTCAAAAAATGCAGGCACCGGGCCACCGCCCATCCGCCTAAATTTCCAGCACCCGCACTGCGCCAGTTATGAGAGGCAAACTGGCTGCCTGCCTTGCCAATTTCACGTGCCACCGAAACAGTCATTTCAGCTTTTGCTCCGCTTTCCTTTTCGGCATATTCAGGCGTGTATTCTTTATAAACCTCCTTAAGTTTCTCGATAAAAGTTTCGAATGTCACTTTCTCTCCCGGAAATTCTTGTTGTAAGTATTCTCTCCAGTTTACCCAATTCTCTACAAATGGCCGGTTATACAATCCTTCATCAATAATCACCTTGGCCATTGCCAGGAGCACCGCTGCTTCAGAACCCGGGTAGGTGGGCATCCAATAGTTGGCCATACTGGCCGTGTTGGATAAGCGCGGGTCCATCACGGCAAGTTTTGCACCGGCCATCATCCCTTCAATAATACGCTGGGCATGCGGATTAAAATAGTGACCCGATTCCAGGTGGGCGCTAATCAGTAAAATAAATTTAGCATTGGCATGATCGGGCGATGGCCGGTCGTATCCATGCCACAGGTTATACCCAAAGCGCGCACCCGAAGAACATACATTGGTGTGGCTGTTGTGCCCATCCACTCCCCATGATTTTAACACGCGATCCATGTACCCTTCATGGCCGGGCCGGCCCACATGATATACAACTTCATTATTCCTTTTCTCAAGTAAGGCTTTCCTTATTCTTCCGGCTATGTCATCCAGCACCTCATCCCAAGTTACCTGTTTCCATTTTCCATCGCCACGTTTTCCTTCTCTTTTTAGTGGATACAATATTCTCTCAGGGTCATTAATCTGATTAATGGTAGCGGGTCCCTTAGCGCAGTTTCTTCCCCGGCTTGCCGGATGGTAGGGGTTCCCCTCAAATTTTCGCACTGTTCCTTTTTCTTTATCAACGTAGGCAAGCATTCCACAAGCCGATTCGCAATTGAAACAGGTAGTAGGTACAATTGTGTATTTCTTCTTCTCCTTTCTCGCCCAGCCGGTGGCTTCATATTCCTCCCAATTGTCCCATTGGTCAGGGGGCGGATATTGAACGAGCTTACCCGGTTCGGTCAAGGATTTTATAGCCGAAACTTCTTTATGAAGGTTGGGGATAAGCCCCATGCCTTCGGCCAGTTTTTCTATAAAGGATGTTTCATGGTTAGCCATACTATTCAGGTGATTAGGTTAGTGGGATTCGCTGAGGGGCTTCCACCCAAATTTTTTCTGTGATGAATATCCCTATAAGAACCATTATAACTGAGGCTAGGGGCATGTTTATAAGATCAGAGAGAAACACAAGCGGTAATATGTTTCCGATTGTAATTGCACCTATCCAGAAATGGGTTTTATATCGGCCACGAACAATCATTGACACTACTGTTTTTGCGTCTTGAGTTGGATGGGTGATCGTCAATTCAATCAACATGAGTATCAGATTGAATACGATAGACCCAAAAAGCAAAGCAGTATTAAATTCAATCCACGCGATTGATGCGGATATGAATTCAGCCGTGAGTAATAATACTGCCGATCCTGCCATTATACTATGCGTAAACATGTGAAGTACCAGGGTTGGACTTTGCCAGAAATCCCTTCCTTTGGCCTGCGCGAATAAAAATGCAGTGTATATAGCAACTACCGTTGCCATGGTCGCACTCAGCACAAAAGCAACAGAAGCCAACTGCCCGAAGTCAAAATAAACTGCCGCAATCCATCCACTTACCAAACCACCAAACAAAGTAATGGCATAACCGCCTATGGTGAGCCACGATTTCCATTGCGGCCGCAACAACACATAAATAAACCGCGTGGGCTGGTCTAAATCTTTCACCAACAACATACCGGTAGCAGCAAGGAATATCAGAGCCATGGCACCTGTTATATATTTCCATTCATTATTCATTTCAATTCCTACAGTCAGCATAGCGATGAATGGAATTAAAATGACACCTGCCGAAATGGCTTTCGTTAAAATGTAAGCTGATACTTCCCATCCCCAAAGAATTCCTTTGTCTGGCGTATCGTAAACCCTCCGGGCCTTGGCAGCCTCCATCAATACTTCGACAGATTTTTTTGGCGCCCCTGCATAACTTATTTCTTTTGAATAATCTTTTGAATTCAGTTGCGCAAGCAGTGCATCTGCATTCTTGCCCTCTGTTAATTTTTCAGTGAACTTCGCATAATGCCCCACGCCTGTTTTTTGCGAACTCCAGATGTATTCGGACGAGCGCGTTGTGGCAGACGGGTTAAGCGAGGCTTCATCGCCATTGATGTAATACACATTTGGTTTTGTTCCCTTCTCAGGCTTTCGCACCGTCACCTGCTCACGTGCCAGTAGTTGTGCAATCTCAGTGGTGGGGTCGTCTATGTTGCCGGAGATAATCGCATGTTCAGGACAAACGTTTACGCAGGCGGGTTCAAGGCCAACATCCACACGGTGGGCGCAGTAGTTGCATTTGGCAGCTGTATGGGTGTCGGGATCAATATAAAGAGCATCATAAGGGCAAGCTTGCATACAGGACTTACAACCAATGCACCGATCGTTGTTAAAATCCACGATGCCATCTTTCCTGACATACAAAGCCTCTACCGGGCAAATTTCCACACAAGGTGCATCTGCACAATGATTGCATCTTAAAACAGAAAAAACCCTTCGTGTATTTGGGAACTCCCCTTTTTCAATCTGTTTCACCCACGTTCGGTTAACCCCAATCGGTACATCATGTTCAGATTTGCAGGCTACCGTACACGCATGGCATCCTATACACTTCCTGTTATCGATAATAAATCCGTATTGCATTTATGTAGAACATTAGGATAGAAAATTACTACACTAAAT
>JAYUHI010000107.1:0-5593 GCA_043767095.1 Bacteroidota bacterium | reverse complement strand
GTCAAACGAAAATCCGTAGTACACAAACCGGAACCCGAAAAAACAGAACCACCTAACACACAGCTATTTCTGAGCGGATAACTGCAATCTGGGTTAGTACTGACGTGTACGGCTGTAAGTTTTTTTCATGGGCAGAACGATGGGCAAAAAGGTGTGGGTCTGATCATGCTTATTCTGATTGGCATCGTTCCGGCATTTTTTGCTTTGGACATGAACATGCAAACCGAAAAACTGAATAAACCGTTGAGCCAGGTTGAATCAATTATCCATGTTCTGGATACGAGTGGACTGTCTGCATCAGACCGCAGAAAGGTCACCGGTATTATCGCTATGCAAAAAGAACTTAAGAGTCATTTTTTAAACACGTCAAGTTTAAGCCAGGTTGCGAAAGAAAAAAGATTTGAAGTGCGAAAAAATATATTGGTGGTTGACCGCGATATTAAAGCACTGATGAAGCAGGAAGATGTGCGGTTTAGTGAAGTCGATAGGGAAATTCTTACCGACAATATGAAAGTCATACGAAAAGCAACTGACTACTCTCCCATCTGGGTAATCCTGATTATCTCCACCTCGTTGGGAATTGGAACGATGATCGGATGGAAACGTATCGTAAAAACAATCGGAGAAAAAATTGGAAAGGAGCACCTGACGTACGCCCAGGGTGCAAGTGCCGAATTTGTTGCCGCAAGCACTATTGGACTTTCCAGTTTTTGGGGTTGGCCCGTGAGCACTACCCAAATTCTTTCTTCATCTGTAGCCGGAAGTATGGTAGCCAGCAAAGGTGTGAAGAATCTTCAACCGGCCACCGTGAGAAATATTCTACTCACCTGGGCTTTAACATTACCGGTGGTAGTTGTGCTTTCAGGAACGCTGTTCTTATTATTCCGAAGTATTTTTTAGTTGTGATTCAGTACCGTGATTCCTCAAATTGAATTACAATTGAATAATGAATTAATAATGAATGATGATTAACAAAGTTAGAATGTCGAAGTACTCGCAACTTCAAAATTCTTTATTCGGCATTCATCATTCAAATTGAAGAATGATCATAGACAGTAACAATAAATTCCGTGTGATCATCACCGGATCAACGGGCATGGTGGGCGAGGGTGTGCTGCATGAATGTCTGCAACACCCTGATGTTGAAAAGATTTTAGTCATCAATCGTAAACCCTGCGGGTATTCACATTCTAAACTCAGCGAAATCATTCATGGAAATTTTTATGACCTCAACTCTATTGAAAACCAGATAAGCGGATATGATGCATGCTTCTTTTGTCTGGGTGTTTCCTCCATTGGCATGAAAGAACCAGAGTATTATGAAAAAACATATACCCTCACCATGCACGTTGCCCAAACGTTGTTGAAGCATAATCCTGAAATGATTTTTAGTTACATATCTGGCGCAGCCACCGACAGTTCAGAAAAAGGAAGACAGATGTGGGCGCGGGTGAAAGGAAAAACAGAAAACGATCTAATGAAATTGCCTTTCAAAAAAGTGTATGCCTTCCGTCCCGGCTTCATGAAATCCACTAAAGGTTTAAAGAACACGTTGTCCTACTACAAATATTTCGATTGGCTTTATCCTGCTTTAAGAGTCATGTTTCCGAATTTTGTTTCATCACTTTCAGAGTTGGGACTGGCGATGATCAACACTGCTTTAAAGGGAAGCGACAAGGCGGTGCTGGAGGTGAAGGATATTGTGTTGCTAGCCAGAAACAGGTGAGTACCTTCTTTTACTCATGGCCACCCTAAAAACTAATAATGGAACGCAGATGACGCAGATGATTATGATAAATTATGATTTTATCAGCGATAATCTGCCCAATCAGTGTCATCAGTCCGAAGGACTCCTTCGGAGCGTTCTATTTGTATTCATTCGTGAGTTATTAGAGGTCCCCTTAAGTAAACAGGTAAGCCAAATTAATATTCGATGTATCGGGCATTGGTTAAGAATTTTTTCATCTGCTTGTTTTTGTTGGGAGGGTTGGCAGCCAGCATCTCGTGCGGTTCTTCAAAAAAAACCGCAACAAATTCAGAAACAACAACAACTTCCGATCGGGATGGCTCTTCTTTTGGGAAAGCTATCGTAGTTAAAAGTATTCGCGAAGAATATGCCTGGGTGGGAGAACATTATCCGGGCAGTAAATTCGAACAACAGTCTTTGCGGTTTCAGGGCAAGAATCCTTATGATGTGCTGACCTTCAAACTGAGTGACGGGAGTAAAAAGGATTTTTACTTTGACATTTCTAAATTTTTTGGAAAGTTTTAATAGAAAGAATGGATGATGATGCGTTGAAACACGATGGCCTTTCTTACGAAAATGCTGTTGTTGTAAACAGCGTGGAAGCAGAATACGACTGGCTGGAAATTCATTACCCAGGTTTTGAGTTGATTGAGCAAGGGGTTCATCTCCATGAAGGCAAACCTTACGATGTGGTGGCTATTTTTCCAATGGATGAGGGCGAAGTATCCATTCACTTCGATATTTCTGCTTTTTACAAAATGGATTAGGACCACTTTGGCATGGCTGAAAATTTTTGAGTTTTACCTTCCAACCCTGACAGGGTTTTCAGAACCCTGTCAGGGTTAAGTAATTTTGATAATGAAGGATTAGAACTTTTTGGTTATCCGTATGATTAGGATACTGTTTGTAATTTTTATGTCATTGAATATCGCCATGGCGCAAACCGTTTCCGACCTTCGGAAACTTTCTAAAGACAGTTTGATTAAAATGGCCGCAAAAAAAATTGATGAACCATCTTTCATTGTCAATGATTTCAATCAGATAGAAATCTGGGTGGAGGATGAAGAACTCACCGTTGAGTTTGGTTATGCCATCCGGTTCATCCCGAAGAAAGGCCAGTTTTATTATTCTGTTTCGGTGGAATTGGTCAGCGGGTCGTCCAGCCGTTATTTAAAAGGAGAAGGCCCCAATGATAAGGATGTTCAGTTTTACAAACCTGCCCGGTACCAGGAGAAAATCAAATTTGTTTTAGAGGCCATCAAAACCGGCAATGGTGAGGTGGGAAGAATCCCCGAAGGCCAGCTTCCCGATGGCACCATGACCATTAAAGAAGAAGGAGGATATTATGATGTTGAGGTGGATTCTGAATCCACTCACTCCTACTACAAAATAAAAAAAGGCTCCGGCAAAATTTATGATGCCGGGCACAAGCATTATATGAGGGACGATAGCCCGGCAAAAAGACAAAGGATTTACTGATATGCGTTTGGATTGGACTGAGTTCTCCCGTGCCCTGCCTCGTGAAGAGAGACTGATTTTCCAACACCTTCGTGAGTTTGTTTTGGAAACAGAACCCAGGCTCGTGGAGAAAATGAATTTTGGAGTGCCATACTACACCCGCAACCGCATGGTTTGCTTTATCTGGCCGGTGTCTGCACCGGACGCACCTAAAGCCAAGAATCAAAAAAATGATGGAACACTCGTGTCGCTGGGGTTTTGTTACGGAAATCTATTATCCAACGAACAGGGACTGCTTTTGGCAGAAGGAAGGAAACAGGTTTATATCATCAGGCTCCGATCGTTAAAAGAATTTAATTCCATTGAAAAACAAGTTGCAGAAATCCTTAATGAAGCCGTACTTTTAGATGAGTTGAAAACAAAATCTAAAATCACCAATCGCAAATCCAAAATTTGAATTATGTCCCACAACCTCATCCACCACCTCACTTATAACCTTTGGGCCAACGAGCGCATCGGCCATTTACTGATGGCTCATGACGAAGCTCTTTTGAATGCCGAACAAAAGAGTAGCTTCCCCTCCATTACCAAAACCGTTCTTCACCTTTGGGATGCCGAGATCATCTGGCTCACCCGGTTGCAAGGCAATAGCCTGTCTGACTGGCCGTCCAAATCTTTTACGGGTGGAAAGGCTGAGCTGCTTACAGGCATGGTCAATACCTCAACAGAGTTGCTTCAATTTGTAAAAGACAAAGACGAGTCCTTTCAGCTGCAAAACCTTGTTTATAAAAACATGAAAGGCGATGCCTTTGAAAATACGGTGGAAGAAATTTTATTTCACCTGGTGAATCATGGCACTTATCATCGTGGCCAGATAATTACGTTGTTGCGCGAGAGTGGGCTAACTCAAATGGTGAGCACCGATTTGATTGGGTGGTTCAGGGAACAGAAGAAAAAGTAAGTTGTCCAACGCTCAAGAGAGGTTCCAAATATTTGGAAATAGTGTTACATGTGTTGCATAGTTCCTAAAATTTTTTGACTTATGAAAGATAAAGTAATTGCCAACAAAATTTACAATGAAAGTTGCCTCGCTACCATGCAGAGGATCCGAACAAATTTCATTGACTTAACAGTTACATCACCGCCTTATGATGACTTGCGAACTTACAATAATCGCAAACGTAGAGTTAAGTCACAATTTAATGGATATACTTTTCCCTTTGAAGAAATTGCGAAAGCACTTTTTCGTGTAACTGATAAAGGTGGTGTTCTTGTTTGGATTGTGGGTGATGCTACGATTGAAGGAAATGAAACAGGAACAAGTTTTCGTCAAGCATTGTATTTAAAAGAATGTGGCTTTAATCTTTTTGATACGATGATTTACTTGAAACCACCAAGAGGCGCAGTCGGCAACAACAATACTTATTGGCAATCATTTGAATACATGTTTGTCTTTAGTAAGGGCTACCCAAAAACAATAAATTTAATAAAGGACAGAGAGAATAAGGAAGCAAGAAATGGAGACAATGGAACAAAGCGACTGCAGAATGGCGAACTGCTTAAACTCAAAAGAGGCGGTTACGGTGAGTATGGAAGAAGAACTAATGTATGGGAATACAACATTGGTAAAGGACATTCCGCAAGTGATGAGTTTGCACATGAACACCCGGCAATTTTTCCTGAGAAGTTAGCCCGTGACCATGTTCGCACATGGAGCAATATTGGAGATTTGGTTTACGACCCGATGATGGGAAGCGGAACTGTAGCTAAAGTTTGTGTGATTGAAGACAGAAATTATTTAGGCAGCGAAATCAACAAAGCATATTGCAAGGTTGCCGAAAAACGAATTGCAAAGATTATTAACTCAACAGAAAGAGATTATGTCCATTCCATCAGAGCCGAACTTGCTGCCGTCTGAAGAAGAGCCATTCAAAATTTGCACTAATTGTGGGATCAAGAAACCGATTGAGGAATTTGCCAAAAATCAGTTTGGCAAGAACAACAGAATTTTAAGGCGACCCGTTTGCAGAGAATGCTATGCCAAAAAGGTAAAGATTAATAAAGAAGAGAAAAAAGCATACGAAGCCAAACATCCTCGTCCAAAAATCGGTGAAGAATTTATTTGTCCTATATGTCACCGAAAGAAGATTAGGAATTTTCAAAATGATGTGGTGTTAGACCATAATCACATTGATGGAAGTGTCAGAGGTTGGATATGCAGTAGTTGTAATACAAGTATTGGTAAGTTCTATGATGACCCGGCCATTTTACAAAGAGCGATTGATTGGATTAAGGGCATCTCTAAAAACCCCCTCTAAAAGTACATAGAATAATTATCGTGGAGTATCTTTGAAAAAAGAAAAAAGAATGAGCAACCCGACACGTGGA
>JAYUHI010000106.1:0-5619 GCA_043767095.1 Bacteroidota bacterium | reverse complement strand
ATTTTTCCTGCACTGGCTTAGGATAAACTTCCCTGATAAAAGAGTCAATGAATGCCGGCACCCCAACATCTTTTGCCCCCGGTGTTTTAGTGCGTGGCAAAATAATTTCTGCGAGCTCAGCGATCAACAGAGCCTGTCCTTCATTGAAGAAAACAGGTTTATAGGTCAGTTCATGTTTAATATAACACCCGTTCAAAATCCCCATGAGAGTAGGAGCGGAGATGGAGTAGCCCAGCGCCATCGTTGTTTTCTGAATTAATTCCCGCCTGGTCATAATGCTTGAGGTTACAGGTTTTGTTTTTTCAATTCATTAAAAGCGTAATCCACCGCACGGGCTGTTAAAGCCATATACGTGAGGGATGGGTTTTGACAAGCAGAAGACGTCATGCAGGCGCCATCGGTCACGAAAATATTGGGCGCTTCGTGCACCTGGTTCCATTTGTTCAGCACCGATGTCTTCGGGTCGAGGCCCATGCGTGCGGTACCCATTTCGTGAATGCCCAATCCAATATTATCCGGGTTGTTGTAGGTTCTTACATTTTTAAAACCACTGGCGTCAAGCATTTCTGCTGCTGCTGCAATCATGTCTTTTCGCATCGCCACCTCATTGTCTTTCCATTCCGCATCAATGTTGAGGGTGGGCAATCCGTAAATATCTTTTTTGTCGGAATTGATAGTGACACGGTTCTCCTGATATGGGAGGCATTCTCCAAAACCCGTAATGCCAAACGACCATCCGCCCGGTTGCGTGAGCAGTTCTTTCAAATCTTCGCCAACCATTAACTCGGCCACGCCTCGCATCCAACCCGATCGGCTGCCAGAGCCCTGGTAGCCAAAACCGCGGATATAATCCGTGCGTTTATCCTCGCCAATATTTCTAAAACGGGGAATGTAAATTCCGTTAGGCCTGCGCCCGATGTAGTACTTATCTTCAAAGCCTTCCCATTGTCCTTCGGCACCTGCCCGGTATTGGTGATCCATCAGGTTGCGGCCCAGTTGATCACTGCCATTGCCCAGACCATTTGGAAAGCGCGATGAAACTGAATTAAGCAGAATGAAAGTGCTGCCGAGCGTGGAAGCATTCAGAAAAATAACATCGGCATAAAAATCAATCTCTTCTTTGGTTACAGCATCCAGCACTTTTACGCCAATCGCTTTTTTGATTTCCTCATTATAAATAATTGAATGTACTATGGAGTTGGGCCTCAGTGTCATGTTGCCGGTTCTCATCGCGGCAGGGAGTGTGGATGCGTTGCTGCTGAAGTATGCGCCATACGGGCAGCCGCGATCACACAAGTTTCTCGATTGGCAGGTACCCCGGCTTGGGTCGTGCGCAAGAGGTGCCGTAACGTGCGCCACCCGTCCCATGGTTACTTTACGTCCTCCAAATTTTTGGGCAACTTTATCGCGGAACACTTCTTCCACACAATTCATTTGCATGGGCGGAAGAAATTTCCCATCGGGTAAATTTTCCAAACCTTCGGCCTGGCCGCTCACCCCGATATATGATTCAACATAATCATACCAGGGCGCCAGGTCTTCATAACGTATGGGCCAATCTACACCAACCCCGTCTTTGGCATTGGCTTTGAAATCCATTGGCGACCAGCGGTACGTATGCCTGCCCCACATGAGCGAGCGCCCGCCTACGTGATACCCGCGAATCCAATCGAACGGCTTGACTTCTGTGTAAGGGTTCTCTAAATCCTTCACCCACCAATGCTTGTTGCCCTGGTTTATCCATTTGGTGCGGCCCTGCACCGGGTACAATTTCAGTTCCTCATCCGACAGGCGGTTGGCATTGGGTAACTCCCACGGCTCTTTCATCATGGTGGGGTAGTCCTTTAAGTGCTGAACATCGCGGCCCCGTTCCAGCACTAATGTCTTTAGGCCTTTTTCAGTTAATTCTTTTGCCGCCCAGCCACCACTAATGCCCGTGCCTACCACAATGGCATCGTAAGAATTTTGTTGCTGTGCTTTTAGATTTAGATTCATATTCAATCAGGAATTTCAGGGATCAATTTCATACATGTGAACATCGGAAATTTAGTCTAATGTAAGGAGATTTTCTTCAATTTGTTGATATGCGGAAGGCTTAGGTGTGCTACAGTTTTGTGTGGATTTAATCTGCTTTGAAATCTCCTCACAGCCGACCCTCTCCAATCCCTAGACTTCGGGAGAGAGGTGACAGTTTATTGAACGTTTGCTGAAGGTTCAGAAGGAATAGATTTTAAATCCCCTTCACGGAACATTTTTCAGGCTGTCATTTAAGAAAGCTCCCCTCTCCGTTTCGGAGAGGGGTCGGGGGTGAGGTGTTAGGGATGGGTTAATATCCTGAAAAGATCATTTTGTGAAAAGGCTTACCTGCCCAAACGGGCATAGATCGGGTTCAGCCATTTCTCGGCCGGCTCATATTTGCTGGCGCTTGCCCATTGTATGCCGCGCTTCAACATGTCCATGGCATCGGGTTTGTCGGCAATGTGGGTCAGGTTGTGGCCAACCGATGTATAAAAAATCCGGCCCTTGCCGTGCATCTTCTTCCAGGTAACGGGCATCACGCAGCCGTCAATCCAGGAATTAATGTTTCCATTGAAGCGGGTAGTGGCCAGCACTTTCACGTTCGGGTCCACATGCATGTAATACTGCTCGCTCTTCATCGCGAAATTGTTCAGGCCTTTGGTCACTTCATCTTTTTTGTCAACAATCGTCACCTCATAATCAACAGAACCTCCAGGGTGAGCGACCCACTGGCCACCGGTCATAAATTGATAATCCACATTATTCCGGAAGGCATCGCACATGCCACCATGCCAGCCGGCCATGCCGGTGCCGTTCTTCACCACGGCTGCAATCAGTCCGGCTTCTTGTTCTTTAGTAATGGTTGACATGGTAAAAATCTGGATCACTAAATAGATGGTGTCCATCAACGCTTTGTCTGTGTAAGGCTCCAGCGTATTGAATGAAACCACTTCAGCGCCCTCGCCTTGCAACCAGGGCGTGAAGTAGTCAACATATTTATTCGGCTCGTGCCCATCCCACCCGCCAAAGGTGAACAACACTTTTCGTCCGCGCAGGGATGGGAGTTCAACAGGTCCTTTTCCCGATACCGATGTGGCGAATCCGGCAACGGTGCCGAGCGCCAGTGCCTTTGTTAAAAAGTCTCTTCGTGAATTCATATCGCTTTTTTTTTCTTGTTCTAATTCCACCTTGTCATCTTACTCCACCAACCCTGACAGGGTTTTCAGAACCCTGTCAGGGTTCGATAAAAAACTCCAGTTTTCATTATTTGATAAAGTAGGTTGAATCAAATCCGGTGGTGAGTAGCAATTAATTTTATCGTTCATGCAATAATAGTAGCCAAATCGTTGCCATCATCACCGTTGAAATAACTAAAACCCAACTTTTCCGATCAAATCCTTTCGACTTGATTAGTCAGGTAAATTCCTCAACATAAAATCCCTCACGTTACCGCCCATGATCAATTCAATTTCTTTTTTATTAAAACCTTCATTTTTAAGCGCCTCCATAATTAATGGAAGGCCGGTAACATCAAAGTGAGCGGTGAGCGCCCCGTCAAAGTCACTGCCAAGCGTTACTTTATCTGCCCCGATTTTGTCTGCCACGTATCGGATGCTCTTTGCCGTGGCTTCAGCATCGGTTCCGCAAACAGCGGTCTCCCACAGGCCAATGCCAATTAAACCATTTCTTCTCCCGATTTCTTCAATATGTTCGTCCGTTAGGTTTCGTTGATTATTGCAAACGCCCTTCACCCCCGTGTGCGAGACAATCACCGGGCTATTCGTCAAAGCAAAAATTTCGTCAATCGTTTTTATTGAAGAGTGGGCCAAGTCGATGATGATGTGCAGGCTGTCCATCTTTTTAATGAGTTGCTTCCCGCCCTCGGTTAGTCCACCTTTTTGCATTCCGTGCACTGAGCCTGCCCACTCGTTATCAAAAAAATGAGCGAGGCCAATATAGCGCACACCTGAAGCATAAAACTCATGTAGATTATTCAAGTCACCCTCCAGACAATGCGCGCCTTCCAGTCCAATCATGCCAGATGTGATTTGATTATTCTTCGTCCGGTCGTTAATAAAACTTTGCAGTTCACTTTTGGATTGAATTACCCTGAACTGACCGTTCGAGGCTTGTACAAAATCATGGAGTTGATTGATTTGATGAAGTGCCCGTGCTTTGATACTGAACCACGAGGAAGGAGGCAGCAGTTGAATGAAACTCAGCAAGGCCACCTGGTCGGTTTCATCACTGTTTTGTTCTATGTTAATGCCACGTGGGGTTTTACTTACGATAGTAAAAGCCTGAAAAGCCATGTTCGCCTTTTGCATTCGTGGTAAATCCACATGACCATAATCGCGTTCCGATAAAAAGTCCCTGTCCCACAGAAGCATATCGCAATGCAGGTCGGCAATAAAAGGCAGCGAATCATAATCGGGAAACAAGCCTACCGTTGATGCACTGGTAACTTTGTTATACCAGTTGTCGATATACTTCGGCCCGAAGTTGAAGAGCACCCATGCCGCCAGGGTAATAATGAAGAGAATGGAGTAGAAGATTTTCTTTTTCATAATCGTAAAATAGTTATTTAAGTTGAGAGTTCTATTGTACTGATTCATTTAGAGTACTCCGCAAATCTCCTCACCCCCGGCCTCTCCTCCGATAGCAATCGGGGCAGGCTCGGAGGGGGTGACTCTTTGGTGAACTTTTGTTGAGGTTTCATGAAGAAAGGTTATTAAAATCTCTTCACTGACACGATTTAGATCATAATTTAAGAAAGCTCCCCTCTCCTTTTGGAGAGGGGCCGGGGGTGAGGTGTTCAGACAAAGCCTCCTGCCCACTGCATACTTATTTCCAACCTCACCGCCTCCAACACTCCTTTCACCTACCCGGCTCCCATCATTGGCCTATTCACCATAGTCTTGGGAAAAGCCTTGCCGTACATTTACATCAGAAACAAATCCATATGGAAACACCAAACATTTACAACCGGGGCCCACAAATTGATAAGCCCACCAGTTCTCCATTCAAATTTAATGGCAGAGCTTTTAGCGGCCTGATCATCATATTAGTAGGGTCGGGCTTGTTGCTCAGGCAGTTGGATGTTCCGCTTCCCCGATGGTTATTCTCCTGGGAAATGCTGCTCATCGTTATTGGGGTTTTCACCGGGGTGAGGCATTCATTTAAAGGAATCGGGTGGGCTATTCCTATTGTGATTGGCGCAGTCTTCCTGGCCGATGACATGATTTACGGTTTTTCCATGCACCGTTTTTTCTGGCCCATGTTCATCATCGCGATTGGATTATACATGATTCTTCGTCCTAAAAAAAAAGAAAATTTCTGGAGCACAGGTGACTCCGGTGAAGAATTCTTTGACGCCACGGCCATTTTCGGAGGGGTGAAGAAAAACATCATCACGAAGGATTTTAAAGGCGGAGATGTGACCTCCATTTTTGGCGGCACTGAAATTAACCTGGCTCAAGCCGACATCAATGGAAAAGCTGTTCTCGATGTCACTACCTTGTTTGGCGGCTCGAAGATTATTGTACCCTCGAACTGGCAAATCAATTCCGACAACATGATGGCCATTTTTGGCGGATTGGA
>JAYUHI010000105.1:0-2369 GCA_043767095.1 Bacteroidota bacterium | reverse complement strand
AACCGGGATCAGTGACCCTGAATGGGGACTCCTACGCACACACACACACTATTTAGATTTCACCAAGAGGCACTAATGTCGAATGACTGAAACAATTGCAGTGTAAATATTGAATTAGAGTTCGGTGATGGAGCCGCGCGTTGGCGGTTCCCCCTTCGGGGGTCAGGGGGTCGCGGGTTGATTATCATTGTGGCGGTAGGAGATGAAGATGTCGTATTCGAATTTGGGGATGATGGAGGGCATTGTTCAAAAATAACAAATTTGAAGTTCCCTTTCCGCGCCCTCACAAGCCTGAGTTACAGACGGGGAATAATTAAACTGTTAGAATAAGAGGCTATGACTGAGAGCACATTGATGAAAAAAGGGAGAATCAGGGTAAGAAAATCCAAGAAGAGTCTTGTATGTATTGACAAAGTTACTTTAAATTTGCACGACATATTTAAAGTATGGTTAACAGGATCATTCAATTTTCTTCCAAAAACAGCTTTTTCTTGTTTGGAGCAAGGGGCACTGGGAAAACTCACTTATTGAAAGACAGATTCACTAATTCCAACACTAATACCAACTGGTACATTGATTTACTTAACCCGGAGACGGTCAGAAAGTATCAATTACAGCCAACCGCATTGGTTCAGGAACTGGAAGCCCGAAAGCCAGTACCGGAATATGTTATCATCGATGAAGTTCAAAAAGTGCCTGGCCTGTTGGATTTGATCCATCAACGGATTGAATCTCATAAGCAAAAATTTATACTGAGTGGTTCCAGTGCGAGAAAATTGAAACGGGGAGCAGCAAACCTGTTGGCCGGAAGGGCTTTCGTTTATAATCTGTATCCTTTAACAGCCAAAGAGCTGGGAGGCCAATTTGATTTGGATGAAGCCTTAAACTGGGGCACGCTTCCAAAACTTTTAGACTCAACCGATCCTCAGGATAAGAATGAATATCTGCGCGCTTATGCGAACACCTATCTGCGCGAAGAAATTTTACAGGAACAAATCATTCGCAACCTTGAACCGTTTCAGAGATTTTTACCGGTTGCCGCTCAAATAGCGGGCAAGGTTATTAACTATTCTAAAATAGCGATAGACGCAGGCACCAGTGTGCCCACCATACAATCATATTTTCAGATATTAGAAGACACGCTGTTGGGATTTTCGTTGCCGCAGTTTCACGAGTCTATCCGGAAACGGCAACGATCAAATCCAAAGTTTTATTTTTTTGACAGCGGCATTCAACGAGCGCTTTCCGATGAATTGAATGTAGGCATTCATTCACGAACGTATCAGTATGGTCATGCATACGAGCAATTCGTTATCAATGAAATTAACAGGTTGCAATCGTATTATAGGAAAGACTACCGGTTGTCTTACATCCTCACCGGGGCTGGCGTGGAGATTGACCTTATCATTGAAAGGCCGGGAATGAAGCGGGCAGCCATTGAAATCAAATCTACTTCAAATGTTGCCAAGAGTGATCTTCGGGGATTGCTTTCATTAGGAAAGGATATCCCCAACTGTGATCAGTTTTGTTTTTCGATGGACAAAGTGCCGAAAATCATTGAAGGGGTTCACTGTTTGCCATGGCAAGCCGGGCTGGTGGAGTTGGGTTTATGAGGACATTGAATGGTAAACCCGGTGGTCATTCCCATTATATTATAACCCTATGTATCAGGGAAGGTTACACAAACTTTGGTGAGCCTTAAAGCGGGGAATTTGAAAAGCGCTCAACCGGAGCTCAACCTGTTAAAAGAAAATCCTGAGACCTAATTTCCCTACCTTAAGGCCGAAAAGATTCTCATGCTTGAAAAACTAAATAATACAATCACACTTTGGATTGGCCGTCAAACGGGATTTTGGTTTGCCTTCTATGCATCGGCATCAGCGTTTTGTTTGTACACGTGCATTTTTGCATTGCGCAAATCTTTTGGCGTGGCCACATACGAGGGGTTAACCTGGGCAGGCCACAGTTTTAAAGTGTGGATGGTGGTGTTCCAGGTAATGGGCTACATGCTCTCGAAATTTATCGGGATAAAAGTTGTTTCTGAACTTCAGGCATCCTCGCGTGGAGGCGGCATTCTTTTAATGACGAGTTTGGCCAGTGTGTCGTGGTTGTTTTTTGCGATAACGCCTGCACCGTACAGTCTCATTTTTCTTTTCTTCAACGGCCTGCCGCTCGGCATGGTGTGGGGCATGGTGTTTAGTTATTTGGAAGGCAGAAAGATGACTGAAGTATTAGGCGCTTCACTCTCGGTGAGCTTTATTTTTTCTGCAGGCTTTGCCAAAACCATTGGCGGCCTGATGATGAACCACTGGGGTGTTACTGAAATGTGGATGCCGTTGGCCACCTCGGCAGTATTCTTTCCGCCCCTT
>JAYUHI010000104.1:0-2376 GCA_043767095.1 Bacteroidota bacterium | reverse complement strand
CGGGAGGACCCTTTCGGGGGATGAAAAAAGATGAATTAAAAAATATTAAAAAAGAACAAGCTCTCAAACATCCTAACTGGACGATGGGCGCCAAAGTCACGATCGATTCAGCTACGCTGATGAACAAAGGCCTGGAAGTAATTGAAGCGAAATGGCTTTTTGGGATTGATGTTTCGCGGATAGAAGTGATCGTTCATCCGCAATCAATAATTCACTCGATGGTTCAATTCAAAGATGGCTCCATTAAAGCTCAATTAGGCCTGCCCGATATGAAACTGCCCATTCAGTTTGCGTTAGGCTATCCACACCGTTTAGCTTCCAATTTTCCACGCTTTGATTTTACCAAAAATCCTTCTCTTACTTTCGAACAGCCCGATACCGAAACTTTTCGTAATCTTGCGCTCGCTTTCGAAGCCCTTAAAAAAGGTGGCAATTTGGCCTGTGTGCTCAATGCTGCCAATGAAGTGGCCGTTGCGGAATTCCTGAAAGACCGAATTGGTTTTCTGGAAATGAGTGAGTTGGTGGAACTATGTATGGCAAAAATGCCTTTTATCAGTAACCCGGCATACGAAGATTACGTGAACACCGATTTGGAAACGAGGAGAATGGCGAAATCGTCAATTTAGTTGTTTGTTGTTGGTTATTAGTTGTTGGTAAACCAGAATCCAATACTAATCTCTCATCAAACACTAAACTGAAATTATACAATTAACTAACATCTATCAACTAATAACTATCAACTGAAAATGGAGGGAATGATAATGACGGCTCAGCTATTAATGAGCCTTTCGATTTTGATTGTGGTGCATGAAGGCGGCCATTTCCTGGCAGCGCGCATGTTTAAAATAAAGGTGGAGAAGTTCTACCTGTTTTTCGATTTTCTTTTTCCGTTGGCCAATGTGCTCAACTTTTCATTGCTCAAATTTAAAAGGGGCGATACTGAATATGGTATTGGCTGGTTTCCGCTTGGCGGTTATGTAAAGATTGCCGGCATGGTGGATGAGAGTATGGACAAAGAAGCCATGCAGGCTGCGCCACAGCCGTGGGAGTTCCGCACCAAGCCGGCCTGGCAAAGATTGATTGTAATGCTGGGCGGAATTATTGTGAACGTGGCCGTGGGCATTTTGATTTTTATTGGGATGACCTGGATTCTGGGCGATACCTACATCCCCATGAAGTATGTGAATGAGCATGGAGGGATTGAAGCTAAGGAATTGGCGCTGGGAATAGGATTGAAAACAGGGGATAGGATCATTAAAGTAAATGGCAAAGAGATAACAGACTTTTCCGAACTAACCAAGCCGGATAATTTATTGAGCGAGAATTCTGCCTACACTGTATTGCGCGATGGACAGGAAATGCAGGTGGCCATTCCCGGAAACTTCATTGAGAGCTTTAATAAGAAAGAAGCGATAAGCACTTTCGTAATGTACAGAATACCTCCGGTGATTGCCGAAGTAGCCAAAGGCACCATAGCAGACAAAGCAGGTCTTAAAGTTGGCGACCGGATTGCAGAGGTATATGGGACTCCAATAACTTACCATGACGAAGTAAGTTCTCTCCTCCAGAATTCCACGAGTGATTCCGTAAATTTTAAAGTGCAAAGAGGAGATCAATTAATTTTTGTGAATGAAGCTTTTCCCGCTGCCGAGAAAAAAATTGGCTTCTATCCGAAAAACATCGACAAGAAAGAACTGAAACATATTGCTTATGGTTTTGGGCAATCACTGGCGCTTGGGCCGGTACGTGCTTTTGATGTAATCTTCCTTCAACTCAAAGCCTTTAAGAAAATATTCTCCGGTGAAATTTCTTTCCGTAAATCCCTGAGCGGCCCGGTTGGCATGGCTCAGGCTTTTGGCAGCGAGTGGGATTGGGAGCGTTTCTGGCGCATGACGGGCCTGCTCTCTATGGTTCTCGCCTTCATGAATTTACTTCCTATCCCTGCACTTGATGGAGGCTATGTTATGTTCCTGCTTTATGAAATGATTACAGGCAAGGAAGCCTCAGAAAAATTCTTTGAGACAGCATTGAAGATTGGCTTTGCCATTCTCATTGTGCTGATGGTGTTCGTGTTCTATAATGATATTGCGAAGTTGATCTCGGGAGGGTAAAATGGTAGTTGGTAGTTGGTAAGAGGTACCAACAACCACTTACCAACAACCACTTACCTTTTACCACTTCACTCCCTGTAAATTTCAAACTCCACTCTTCTGTTCATTTGTCTGTCTTTCTCTGTGATTTCTTTCACTACTGGTTTTCTGCTTCCATAGCCGAAGGTGCCAATGCGGGTATCTTCCAGATTAAAACGTACTACTAAGTATTCTTTTATGGCATCGGCACGCAGTTGCGAAAGTTCAATATTGAACTGAGGGTCGC
>JAYUHI010000103.1:0-2376 GCA_043767095.1 Bacteroidota bacterium | reverse complement strand
AACAATGCCACTGAAGCAAGTGCTATAGATGAAATCAGTCAGCTCATTGATTTGATTTATTCAAAACCAGAAACTGCGAGGAATATATGCCGTAGAGTTTACCGATTCTTTGTCTATCATGAAATTACTCAGACTATCGATGACACCATCGTTGCAGAGATGGCCAATACGTTTACGGCAAATGGATTTAAACTTCAGCCCGTACTAGAAGATCTTTTTAAAAGTCAACATTTCTATGAAGCGGCAGCAGGCGTAAATGATGATAACTTTGGAGGAATCATAAAATCTCCATTGGATTTAATGATAGGCACCATGCGGCTTTTCAATATTCAGGCACTGTTACCAAACCCTGTAACCGATGCCGGGCCATTTTACGCAAAGACAGGAGAATTAATCCGTTCGCTCTCCGCAATGGGTATGAATTTCTATGATCCTTATGATGTGGCCGGATATGATGCTTATCATCAATACCCGATCTACCATAGAAGCTGGATTTCCACTAATTACTTAACTAATCGATACGATTATATTCGTCAATTGGTTTCCGGGAATCAAATGATGCCGGGAGCATTAAAAATTGATTCCGTAAATTTTGTAAGAACAAAAATCAGTAACGCCATCTCCTCTAATGCACGCAGTCTGATCATCGAATTGGCCAAATACCTATTACCACAGGCCGAGAATTTAACCTTCGATACAGCGGCTGATGATAACGCAGGACTAACAGCTGAACGTATGAATTACTTTCTTACTGCATTTCTTAAATCACCACAGATTGATGCCGACCCTGAGGGCTTATGGACATTTAGATGGAACAATACCTTTGAACCAGAAGTTGTGCCTAAGCAATTAGAAAGCTTGTTTAACGCAATGATGCAATCACCGGAGTATCAACTTTATTAATGAACTAATGAAAAGAAGAAATTTTATAAAAAAATTATCGTTGGCTGCTGTCCCCTTCACAATCGGTGGGATACCACTTCGGCTGATGGCCGAAAATAGTCTTACGCGCATGGCAAGTGAAAGTACGAATGATCGGGTACTGGTAATTATACAATTGCACGGAGGCAACGATGGCATGAACATGGTAATTCCGGTGGAAGCCTATGATCAATACTACAGCCGTAGAGCTAACATTGCAATACCGGCAAAAAATAGTGTGCGTAAGATGATTGCGCTTGACAGCACACTCAAAAGCGATGCTCAGGTAGGCCTGCACCCTGATATGATTGCCATGAAAGATTTATATGACCGTGGCAGGATGACCATTGTTCAAGGTGTTTCCTATAAGAACAACAACGGCTCGCATTTTAGAGGCCGCGATATTTCGTTCATGGGTGGAAGTTTCGATGACTACTTTTCATCGGGATGGGTTGGGCGCTACCTGCAACAAGAGTTTGCTCCAAAAATTTATCCCAATGATTTCCCTAATGCCGAAATGAAAGATCCTCTTGCCATTGAAATGGGAAGCGATGTATCATTGATCTTTCATCAGGCAGGAAATATTCCAACTTCTATTTCTTTAACTGACCCGGAAGGGTTTGCGAAATTAGTAGACCAACTTGAAGGATTTAACGATGATGGAATAGACCCTCGTGGTAAGCCACCTGTTGCTTTAAACAATTCGCCATACGGCAAAGAATTGAATTGGATTCTGGAGCTGGAAGATAAATCAGAAGATTATGCAGACAGGCTATACGATGTGTATAAAAAATCTCCTGAATCCAGTGTAACCTACCCTGAAAAATATCCTTTTAACGCTCCGGCTGGAAGTTTAAAAAATGGCCTTACCCCACAGCTTAAACTTATCGCTCGCCTATTAGATGGAGGTGGTGCGGGTCAAGGTGTGAAAACAAAAGTCTTCTTGGTAAAAATGGGTGGCTTTGATACACATGCCGAACAAGTTGAAAGCTATGACCCAACTATGGGCAATCATGCTGCCTTAATGTATCACATTGCTTCGGCCATGAAAGCATTTCAGGATGATTTGAAAGCAAGAGGACTGGAGGATCGGGTGCTTAGTTTAACAACTTCTGAATTTGGCAGAAGAATTCATTCCAATGGAAGTTATGGTACAGATCATGGAACAGGCGGGCCAATGTTTATTTTTGGTAATGGCGTGCAGCCTGGTGTGGTGGGCAAAGTGCCTGATCTTACCAAGGAAAACGTGGAGATGCAATATGACTATCGCCAGGTGTATGCCAACATCCTTAAAGACTGGATGCTGGTAGACGAAAATAAAATCAATAAAGACATCTTTTTCAAGAATTTTATTAACGGTCCAAAAGAAGAAGGTTCAGGTAATTACGAACCTTTACCTATTGCGTCTCAGGTTATATCAGGTGTAAAGGAAGACTTTATTAGCAGTCGATTTGC
>JAYUHI010000102.1:0-2382 GCA_043767095.1 Bacteroidota bacterium | reverse complement strand
TAAAAGGCTTGCTGTTCCACCATTGGTTGTTCCATCGGCATTTAATGTTCCACCGGAAGCGCGGAAAGCCGTGTACGAGGCCTGCGTCCAGGCGCCACCATTGTGCACACCATAACGAGAAGCATTAGCTTCTGTGCTGCCCAATAAAGTTCCGCCTGTGGCAGGGAAATATATAAACTGAGCCTGAGTGCCCGGGTTCCTGAAACCAGTTTGGAAGGAAGCCCGCAGGTTATTGTCTTTGGCCAATTTGAATACCCCTGCTATTCTGGGTGTTATCTGGCCATCAAAGTTTTCATTTTTATCGTACCGCATAGAGCCCGTTAGTTTGAGCTTTTCGCCTAGGTTTTTGGCAATCTGGGTATAAACCCCATACTCATTTATTTTGGTCCGATGGAACGTGACTCCGTCATCAGGGGCATCGTTGTACACGGTTCCGCTGGAGTTCAGATCGTACTGGCGGAAATTGCCGCCCACCTGAATTTCTGCAAACTTGATTTGCTCAAAAAACTTATAGTTGAATTCAGCATGATTCAGTTTGGAATCGTCCTTGAAAGATGCGCCTCCTGCTGCCCCGGTAGGAGTCTTGTCCTGGAAGAAATTATCGCGCACAGCCTGAGCCATAGTGTTGAATGTAGAGGAGCCAGGAACTGGACGGGAAGCATCGGCAACATTACGCGCGTTATTATGTGCTGCTGCCGGATCTCCAGCCGGTACACCTGCTGCGGCATAATAGCCTTGTAACGACAATACATAAGTTTGTGCATATAGCGGTGCCCACTGTGTTGCAGTTGGGCTAATGGTTTCATTTAAAAATCCTCCAAGAGCCGACATATTGTAAGACTTTGCGGCATCCGTTGCTGTTTGGTATGCGCGAACAAAAAAGTTTGCGCCACGAAGTTCAATTTTATGGAATTGCTGGGTGAAGTCGCGCAAAATATATTTTTCAGTTCCCTGGTAAATTGAACTGCCTCCACCGTAGCGATAGTTGTATAGCAACTCTAATTTGTCGTTAATCCTATAGTGAAGAGCAGCATCACCTTTAATGCTTTTAACATCACGGTTATCATCAAATACTTTCAACAAATCTTCTTCCTTGTAACCAGTCCTCCTCAAATCAAGAGTTCCGAATGTGCCGCCAATAGGTACCGGGATCGGTGTCTCATCGCCATAGGTATTGAGTCCGTCAAAGTTGGGGTTGCCACTTAAATCTACTGCTGATTCAGGATTATTACGATCGGTTGTGGAATCGCTGCCAAGCCAGTCGGTGGTTTGCATGTAAGAGAAGTTAACCTTAAAGGCGAACTTGTCTTTAAAGGATTTTGCATATCGAATACTTACTTGATTTAAAGGATTAGATCCTCCGGCATCCGATTTAACAACCCCCGCTTTGTATTGGGCGCTCAGGCCTTTGTATTCAAAAGGACTCTTGCTGTTCATAATCAGGATACCATTAAAAGCATTGGGCCCATAAAGCGCAGAGGCTGCCCCGGGTATCAGTTCCATGCTTTCGGCATCCAACTCGCCAACCCCCATAAGATTTCCGGTGGGGAAATTTAAAATGGGCGACTGTGTATCCATTCCATCCACCCACTGCACAAACCGCTCGTTGGCTATGGTTGCAAAGCCACGGGTATTAACGGAGGTCATATTTAAACTTCCATTATTGACCTGAACGCCCTTCATATTGGCCAGGCCATCATAATAATCGGGGGTGGCTGCCTGCTGGATTTCAAGCCGGTCCATTTTTTCATTGGTTACCGGGGCGTCAATTGCTTTTTCGGCCAGACGCGAAACACTGAAAACCAATTCATTTAAGGAAGTGGATTCTTCTTCCAGCTTAATGTCAAGATTCGAAACGTTGGCTTCGGTAATAGCCATTTCCTGAATTTTGAAACCTATAAAAGATACCGAAAGTGTCAATGGAGGGCTGGCTTTTACGGTCAAATTAAATTGACCGTCTTTGTCGGTTGTTACCCCGAGGACAGTTCCTTTCACTACAATGTTAACCCCTGGCATTGGATCACCGGATGTTGCATCTGAAACCTTTCCTGAGATTACAGTTTGCGCAATTGCCCCGATCATCATTGCTTGAAAGATGAACAACGGGACTAACCTTCTTAGATAATGTTTTGTCATAAGGATTTTGGTTTAATACTTCTTTAAAGCTAACAACTTTTTTAGAAATTCAAGCGAATGATTGTTCGGATTTTTTGAATGGCAGGCATTTCTGGCCACCCGAAAAATGAAACTATCAATCTTGCCTGAGTAAAAATATCAGGTTAATTCTAACGAAGTGTTGCATATTTTGCAGTCCCGTCATTTTTTATTTGCAAAAACTGCTGATGTTGACAATCTGCATATGGAATCAGGTTTTACCAATCA
>JAYUHI010000101.1:0-2384 GCA_043767095.1 Bacteroidota bacterium | reverse complement strand
AATTGCCTCAATAATAATCTGGGGAACTCAAAGTAAACAGTTACAAAAATTCTATGGAACAAAATAGTTTGAGTTTTTTGAAGCATTCGCATGATTTTACGGATTTTGTAAAAAGAGCCTCTCACTAAATTTTCAGTAGAGCCGTTGGCTCGGTTCATTTTGTAAGGATGGACTTCAGTCCATCCTATGCCGCCCACTTAAGCTGATTAGAGCCGTAGGCTCGGCCCATCTATATCGTCTATTCCCTAAAGATGGGCCGTTCCGATGGAACTCTATATGTATTTACAGACTTTGTTCAACGGACTGAAGTCTCCCGCTTAAGCGGGATTACAATATGCTTCGTTCCTTCGGAACTCCGGTCCCCCGATCCTGATATATCTTTTAGTCGGACAACAGTTAAACCCAACGATTGTTTAATAGCATCTTATGCAATTCACTTTGATCTTCATATTATCCATGAAGATTCTGATTTCGACAATATCGCAAAGCATTCATCTTTGAAAGTGGAAATATTGAAATAAGCTGATATCTGTTCGGCCGGAGATCAACCGCATGTAAAATTCCCGAATGTGCTTTCTATTTTCTTTTATAAATTATCCGTGAAAATCCATTTGCTATGAAATCCTACTCCCGCAGAAAATTTCTCACCACCGTAACGGCAGGTGCATCATTGGCGTCCCTTTCAAAGGCCAAAGCTTTTTCAGGGAAGCTGCCTCAGGAAAAAAAACTTGGCATCGCCCTGGTGGGCTTAGGGTATTACGCGGAGTTTAAAATTACCCCGGGTTTGCTGGAAAGTAAGAATTGCAAACTGGCCGGCATCGTTACGGGAACTCCGGCAAAGGCAGCAAAGTGGAAAGAAAAATTTAACCTGGCTGACGAAAACATTTACAACTATCAAAACTTTGACCGAATTGCGGATAACAAAAATATTAATGTGGTGTATGTGGTGCTGCCCAATTCCATGCACCCTGAATTTGTTATTCGCGCAGCAAAGGCAGGCAAACATGTTATCACCGAAAAGCCAATGGCCAACTCGGTGAAGGAGTGCGAAGAAATGATTGCCGCCTGTAAAAAGGCAAACGTTAAATTATATGTCGGCTACCGGTTGCATTTTGAACCCTTCAACCTGGAAGCAACACGGGTGGGCCAGCAAAAGATTTTTGGAAAAGTTAAAGTCGTTGAATCTGCAATGGGTTTTAAGATTGGAGATCCCACACAGTGGCGATTAAAAAAAGCAATGGCCGGTGGTGGCGCTATGATGGACGTTGGCATCTATGCCATTCAGGGGGCGAGGTATTCAACTGGCGAAGAACCTATTTCGGTCACAGCCCAGGAGTATAAAACTGATCCCATAAAATTCAAGGAAGTGGACGAAACTATTTTCTGGCAGATGGAATTTCCCAGCGGAGCTGTTTCCAGTTCCATAACTACGTATGCCAGTTCAATAGAACGACTTTTCATCTCAGCCGAAAACGGTTGGCTGGAATTGAGCCCTGCTTTTGGGTATGGCCCGTTGAAAGGACGAACCCATCAGGGGCCGTTGGATATTCCTCATACTAATCACCAAGCTTTACAATTGGATGGAATGGCCTTGGGCATTTTAGAAAACCGAGAACTGAATGTGACAGGCGAAGAAGGCTTGAAGGATTTAAAAATCATTGAAGCGATTTATAGAAGCATTGCTTCGGGCAGAAAGGAGAAAATCTAACGTGCCAGGAAGAGAATTTTATTCGCCTAACCCTGACAGGGTTTTCAGAACCCTGTCAGGGTTGACCAAATTAACTTGACAAAACCTGTACTACTTCTCCCACCCGATTGAAAATTCAACCATAGCGAGAAAATAATTCTGACTATCGTCATATTTAAAAGAAGGGTCGTCTTTAAACCACCACTCATCTCGCAGCGCAGTAGCATAACCCGCCATCAGGCCGAGGTTTAACACCAGGCTTCTGCCCGGTTTGCGCCAACGGTATCCGCTATTAGCCAAAATGCCCAGATAACTGTGCTTGCCTTCCCAATAACCATCGTAATCTTCAGTAGCTCCGAAAGAATAATCGCCTCCGCCACCAAAATACCAGGCGCCACTTTTTTTCGGCACGAGCCCTTTGTACTGCAACCCCAAACCCAAAGCGGCAGGTGACACCTTATTAACAAAACCTTCTGAGGCGATAGCCTGATAAAGCAATCCCGCATAGGGAACCCGGAGGTATGGGGCTAAATATCCAGCCGATTGGCCCATCCGAAATTCCGTTTGAACAATCGGCCCCATTTGCAGGAACCCGGCAACATTAACCCAGATTGCAGTTATCCGCTCAGAAATAGCTGTGTGTTAGGTGGTTCTGTTTTTTCGGGTTCCGGTTTGTGTACTACGGATTTTCGTTTGA
>JAYUHI010000100.1:0-13507 GCA_043767095.1 Bacteroidota bacterium | reverse complement strand
CGTCTTTCAAACAGGGCGATTTGTCGGGGGCATTGAAGTAAAAGCCTTCGAAGAAAAATTTGCTTCCTATCACGGATTAAAACATTGCGTTAGCACGGGCAATGGCACCGATTCGCTCTTCGCCATTCTAAAAATGCTGGGTGTCGGTAACGGTGATGAGGTTATCACTCCGGCCTGGAGTTGGATTTCAACATCAGAAACTGTTTCAGCAACGGGCGCCAAACCAATCTTCTCTGACGCTGATTTAGAGACATTCAACATTTCGATACAGGATGTTGAAAGAAAAATCTCTACTAAAACTAAAGTTGTGATGGCCGTGCACCTTTACGGTCAGTGCTGCAACATGGAATCCCTGCAGAAACTTTGCGCACAGAATAACTTAATTTTGATGGAGGATTGTGCTCAGGCGCATGGAGCTAAGCGGAATAGTCAACAGGCCGGCACATTTGGATTGGCCTCATCATTCAGTTTTTATCCAACCAAAAATATGGGAGCCTTTGGCGATGCCGGATGTATGCTAACCAATGATGATGAACTGGCCATAAAACTAAGACGCTTCGTTAATCATGGCGGACTAACCAAAGATGAGCATGTAATGGAAGGCACAAACAGCCGGATGGATGCGCTTCAGGCGGCCATCTTGCAAGTCAAACTAAAATATCTGAATAGTTGGAATGAAAAAAGAATCGGGATAGCTAACCGTTACCGCGAAAGACTTGGCAAAATGGAATCAATAAAATTGCCGGTATCCGATTCAGGCAATCATCATGTGTTTCATTTGTTCGTGATCCGCTCGAAAAAGAGAAACGAATTGAAAACTTTTTTGGATTCCAAAGGAGTGGGCACCATGATCCATTACCCTTGCGCATTACCCTTTGAGCCTGCCTACTCCCGCTTCAATTTTCAGCAAAAAGATTTCCCAGTAGCTGCCCAACTTCAGAATGAGGTACTCTCTTTACCGTGTTATCCTGAGATGACAGAAGATATGGTGGATTATATTTGTAACTGTATTCAGGAATTCAGCAACAGATAACATTGATTAGCACAGATTTTTTCTGTGTCCATCTGTGCAATCTGTGGCTGTAAAAATTATGAATAACTCAAAAGCTGAAATAAAAACCATCGCAGTAATCGGTGCAGGCACTATGGGGCAAGGCATTGCCCAGGTGTTTGCCTCAGGCGGATTCGAGGTATTGCTGTTTGATGCCAACCCCACCTTGCCCACATCCGCGAAAGCGAATATTGAAAGAGGGCTTGATGGGTTGGTTCAAAAAGGCAAGTTAAATGAACAGTTAAAAACTGCCACGCTTCAAAAAATCCACCCCATTCAAAATCAAGATGAACTTAAAGCTGATTTACTTATTGAAGCCATCGTTGAGAACTTGACAATCAAGCAGAATCTTTTTCAATCGCTGCAGAAACAGAATTCATCGGATACTATTCTTTGCACCAATACCTCTTCACTTTCTGTAACTCAAATTTTCAGTTTGTGTGAGCGACAGGAGCGCTGCCTGGGCGTTCACTTCTTCAATCCGGCCCAGGTAATGAAGTTAGTTGAATTAATTTCAGGAGAAAAAACAGATCATTCAGTGGTTGAAACGGTTTCACAGTTGTTGAAGCAACTGGGAAAAATTACTGTGACGGCAAAAGATTCGCCCGGCTTCATCGTTAACCGGGTAGCCAGGCATTATTATTTGGAGTCGTTGAAAATCTTGGAAGAAGGCGGGGCAACGATTGAAGAAATAGACTCCTTGTTAAAATCATCGGGATTTAAAATGGGGCCGTTTGAATTGATGGATTTGATTGGGATTGATGTGAACCTGGCCGTGAGCACCGCTGTGTATGAAGGCTTCAATCAAAATCCCAAATACAAACCCAGCCCAATCCAAATTCAAAAAGTAAAAGACGGCCACTTAGGAAGAAAAACAGGAAAAGGATTTTATGATTATCAGAAAATTTAAAACTTACTCCCTCCTGCTTACTGCCTGCTGCTTATTGGTTTTGCCATCTTGCAAGCCAGACTTATCCGATGATGCCATCCCGTTAGGTTTCTTTCCCGATATTATCCTCAACCTTGGTTTACCTGAATTCAACGCCCTGAAAGGTGATGGCGGGATTTACTCCATCCCTGATAAGGGCGTGCGCGGTATTTTGATTTATAGGAAAAATTCCACAACCTATCTCGCCTACGAAAGAAATTGCAGCTATCATCCCAATGATGCGTGTGCCACCGTTGAAGCCCATTCTTCCAACCTGTTTATGATTGATATCTGTTGCGGCTCCTCGTTCGGATTTGATGATGGCATACCAACGGGCGGCCCTGCCTGGCGGCCATTGCGGATTTATAAAACTTTTTTGGATGGCAGTGACCTGACCATCACTTCCGATTCGGCAAACGGGATGTAACATTGATCACTGGCTCAACCAGACAAATTCAAGATTTTTTTCTCAAAGTGCTGTTCTTTATTCCGTAGGAAAAATATACTATCAGGCCAAACACTAACCACCCAAGAGCCATCAATTGGGTTTTGTAATCGAGTGCAAGAATCAATGCGGAACAAATCAATATGCCGAGGATCGGAACGAGTGGCACTAACGGAGTTTTGAATGGACGGGGAGTGTCAGGATTTTTCACGCGCATCACCCAAATGCCGGCACACACCAGCACAAATGCGAAGAGGGTTCCAAAACTTGTTAAATCTCCCACAATGCTTCCGGGCAAAAATCCGGCAAACGGAGCCACGCAAACAAACAAAATCAAATTCGATTTGAATGGTGTTCTGAATTTGGAATGAATGTCGGAGAATACTTTCGGCACCAAGCCATCTTTCGACATAGAGAAAAACACGCGCGATTGACCCATCAACATGACTAAAATCACCGAAGTAAATCCTGCGAGGATGGCAACCGTTACCAATGTAGCGAGCCATTCATAACCCACCATATACGTTTTGATCGCGTAAGCCACCGAGGCTTCCTTGCCGGCAATTTTAAATTCCTGCCAGTTGGCGATGCCCGTGAGCACATACGAGAACAGCACAAACAATACTGTGCAGATCACCAACGAACCAAGGATACCGATAGGCATATCACGCTTAGGATTTTTTGCCTCTTGCGCTGCGGTGGAAACAGCATCGAAACCAATAAAAGCAAAGAACACAATAGCCGAACCTCCGAGTATCCCCCCCCAACCGTGGCGGTTCCAGGCTTCGTGGCCGGGAATTGTTTCAGGGATCATGAACGGTGTGTAGTTGGCCTCGTTGATGAAGCCCCATCCCAATGCAATAAAAACCAGCACGATAGAGACTTTGATAAACACAATGATGGCATTGATAAAGGCAGACTCCTGCATGCCTTTGATGAGGATGAGCGTTACCACAAACAAAATGAAAACCGCAGGCAGATTTATCCAGCCTTGTACACCGTTAACGGATGTCTCCCAAGGGCCATGGCACCATTGATATGGAATGGAACCGCCCAACAAACTATTTAAATATTCGCTCCAGGCAATACCCACGGTGGCTCCCGCCAATGCATATTCCAAAATCAACGCCCACCCGATTATCCACGCCATAAATTCGCCCATCGTAACGTAAGCGTAAGCGTAAGCACTGCCGGCAATGGGGATCATGGCAGCAAACTCGGCATAGCACAATCCCGCGAAAGCGCAACCAATGCCACCGATGATGTAAGAAATTATTACAGCGGGACCCGCGGCATCTCCGGCAGCAGCAGCCGTGCGCACGAAAAGCCCCGCACCAATAATGGCACCAATGCCTAAGGCAATCAAGTTTACCGGGCCGAGCGTTCGCTTCAATCCTTGTTCGGAATCACCGGCTTGTGCCAATAAACTTTCCAATGGCTTGCGTATATGTAAACTCATGAAGTTGAAATTTAAGTGGCCTAAAAATAGAAATTAAAGTCAGAAAGTCCACAGTCCATGGTCGACTGTCGACTGTGGACTGTGGACTATTTACTCGATACCCTTGGCTACTTTTTCAACTCAAACCGGGTCTTCACCCGCACCAAACTCTCCACCGCCTCATTATCGATATAAGATGGATACCACTTTGGGCCTTCTTTTACCAACCGGATAACTTCATCTTCGCAGCCATACCCAATTTTTCTAACCACATTAAAATCGGTGATGGCCCCGGTGGTGGTTATTGTAAATTCTATGATCACTTTGCCTTCCACTTTGTTTTCTAACGCTTGCAGGGGATAAACTTTTTTGTCTTCCAGATATTTATCGTATGCTTTTCTTCCGCCCATGGGTTCTGCCAATCGCACCACTGGTTCGCCATCCGTTTTTCTCTCGGCATAACCGGTAACCACAACTTCGCTCAATTGAGTGGCATCTTCCTGAAGTTGAACATCCAAACCACCGGTCTTAGCTTTGTCTGCAGGCTGCTCCTGAGCAACAAACCCGATGAATGAGTAAACCAAAGATTGATTTTGTTCGCTCAACGCGATGGAATATTTTCCTTCTGCATTCGTAACTGTGCCAGTGTTTGATCCCTTAATAACAATGTTAACGCCTGGGATTGGCTGGCCTTGTTGATCGCGCACCTGGCCGCTTACCATCAGATTTATGGGTTGAGTTTTTCGTGCCCGGCTTATCTTGCTCCCTTCGTCAGCGGCTACAGGCTGTTGCTGAATGGGCGCGCTGGTCACGTCTTCTGATACTACGACATCAAAAAAGCCCGCGACAGAATCTGTTTTAATTTGTGCCGTTGTCAAACTAACTCCTGCCAAACCACTGAGGGTCGTAGAATCCGTTCTCAATTCTGACGGGCCTACGGTTGATGAAGTTGATTTGGCTTTGGTTGCGCTTGCCCCGCTTCCTCCAGTCTCCATTTCAATTCTGGATTCCTTTAAACTTTGCAACGCAAGCAATTCTTCAGCTTTCACTTTTTCTTTTGCTTTGCGCGAGGCAAGAGTTTCCCCACCACTGGATTTTGTTTCCGCTGCAAGAAGGGTATCGGTTGATTTCGCTTCTTCGCTTGCTGTTGTCTCGGTTGGTTTGGGTGTGCTCGCGATTTGTGTTTCATCATCCTTCACAGAATAAAATACAATCGAACTCACAAGAGCAATTCCAATTACTGAAGCAGCAATTCTCAACGGCCAAATCCACCGGCTCTGTTTCGTTCCGCTGATTTTTTGATTGAGTTCGGATAAGTCGGATGCAAATTCACTTGATGAAATAGTCTCCGCTCCTTCCAGCGCATCGGCCAGAAAGAAATCACTCAATGCTTTCTTCTCCAGTGCATGCCGCTCAGCAGGGGTTAATTTCCCCGACAAGTATTTTTCAATATCGTCTTTCCATTCATCCATTTCGTTCCATGCAGAGTTTCAGGTTGCGCTTGCCATTTTGGATAAAACTTTTCACCTGGCCCAATTCAAATCCGGTTTCCGTGGCCACGTCTTTGTAACACTTCTCCTGGAGGTAAAACATTTTAACACACTGCTGTTGTTCCAGGCCCAGTTCTTCAATACACCTTTCCAATTTAGATAGATTTTCCTCCATTTCAGGCTCATTTTCCAGATGCAGCACGTAATTGGATTCCATAAGCTTAGGCGTGATTTCTTTAAACTTCCCTTTACGAGATCTGAGCTGCATAAGACAATGGTTGCGAGCCGATACATACAGCCAGCTTTTGAAGTTCAACACCTCATGCTGGTGCAACGTCTGATTTAACTTTTCAAAAATCTGCATCACGGCATCTTTCGATTCGTCACGGTCTTTAAGGTATTTCAGACAGGTTCCAAAAACCAGGGAAGTATATCGGGTAAAAAGAATGCCCAGGGCATTTTGCTGTCCAGCTTTGAACTGACTGATGAGGTCATTGTCGGTTTGGCCTGAGGCACTCATGGGTTAAAAATAGGAAAATCCAAAGCACAGCCCCCTGGCCCCCGAAGGGGGGACTCCCGCGCGCGGTCTACGAGATCACATTGATTCAATACTATTCAGGTCTGGAGCGATGGCGGTTCCCCCTTCGGGGGTTAGGGGGCCGCGCGTGGGCAAAAATATTTTCTGTTTTGTTTTATGGAATCCAGTCCTGCACTTCATCTCACTACTAAAACTTCACACTTATGAAAAAGAAATTAACCATTCTAATCCTGGCGGTGGTAGTGTCGCTGGGATTTTTAGTTGCACAAGAACGAACGATAACCGGAACGGTGACTGCGGCAGATGACGGTTCAGCATTGCCGGGCGTTAATGTTTTGCTGAAAGGAACCACTAAAGGTGTTGTTACTGATGAGGCAGGTAAATACAAAATTGCCGTTCCTGAATCAGGCGGTACGCTTGTTTTTAGTTTCATCGGACTCACAACTCAAGAGGTAAAGCTCGGCATCAGCAATGTGGTTAATGCTCAACTGTCGGAAGATGCCACTCAACTCTCTGAGGTAGTGGTGACTGGTTACGGTTTAGCCCGGCAACAAAAGTCATTAGGGTTTTCTATTAGCAGAAAGAGAAAAGACTCCATGGGTTCTGCAAGCCCATTGGTCGATAGTTACTCTTACGAAGAAACCAAACCCAACTGGAATACCGAAGAATACGATGCCATCAACGAAAATATTTTTCACGATGCGATGCGTAATCCTCTCTCCACTTTTTCTATTGATGTGGATGCTGCCTCCTACAGCAACATGCGCAGGTTCATCAGCAACGGTCAGCGTCCGCCCAAAGATGCCGTGCGCATTGAGGAGATGGTTAATTATTTTGATTACGATTATCAACAACCCAAAGACGAGCATCCATTTTCCATATACACTGAAATTTCATCAGCGCCCTGGAATGCCAACCATAAACTCGTGCACATTGGGTTGCAGGGAAAGAAAATTCCTACTGACAACCTGCCGGCTTCTAACCTGGTTTTTTTGATGGATGTGTCCGGTTCAATGGATGAACCCAACAAACTGCCTTTGCTGGTGGCATCATTCAAATTATTGGTGGATCAACTTCGGGAGCAGGACAGGGTGGCGGTTGTGGTGTATGCGGGGGCGGCAGGGTTGGTACTGCCCTCAACCCCAGGCAACCAGAAGAAAAAAATAATTGAAACCCTTGATAAGCTTGAAGCTGGTGGTTCAACAGCCGGTGGTGCCGGAATCAAATTAGCTTATGCAATAGCGAAAGAAAATTTCAGGAAGGATGGAAACAACCGTGTGATCTTAGCCACCGATGGCGACTTCAACATTGGTGAATCGAGTGATGCGGCTATGGAACGCCTCATTGAAGAAAAAAGAAAGGATGGAATTTTCTTAACTGTGCTGGGTTACGGCATGGGCAATTACAAAGATTCTAAAATGGAAAAGCTGGCCGACAAGGGAAACGGTAACTATGCGTACATCGACAATATCCTCGAAGCTCAGAAAGTTTTGGTAAATGAATTTGGCGGAACACTTTTCACCATCGCCAAAGATGTGAAACTCCAGATTGAATTCAATCCCACGAAAGTGAAAGCATACCGTTTGATTGGCTACGAAAACCGAATGCTGAAGAGTGAAGACTTCAACAACGATAAAAAGGATGCCGGTGAATTGGGATCTGGCCACACCGTTACTGCTTTGTACGAAATCATCCCCGATGGTGTGGAGAGCGAGTTCAAAATTGATGAGCTGAAATATCAGAAATCAAAAATTGATAAGTCGGCTGCGAATTCCAATGAATTGATGACCGTGAAATTCCGTTACAAAAAACCGGATGAAGAGGTGAGCAAGTTGATTGTACACACGCTCCTGGATAAAGAAACCGACAAGACATCCGAGAACTTCCGCTGGTCAGCTTCTGTGGCAGCTTTTGGAATGTTGTTGAGAGAATCGGAATTCATAAAAGATTTTACTTTCGATGATGTACTCACGCTCGCACAGAGTTCACGAGGTGATGACAAAGAAGGCTACCGCGCTGAGTTCATTAACATGGTGAAATCGATGGGAGTGGTGGCGAAGAGGTAGATTGTTGGATGCACTTAAGAAAGTCCACAGTCCGCGGTCGACAGTCGACTGTGGTCTGTGGACTTTCTTAATCGCCTTCATTTCCCAACGCCCCCTCCCATTTACTCACCACCGCAGTCGCGACACTATTGCCAATAACATTCGTTGCACTTCGGCCCATATCCAGCAGTGGGTCAATTCCAAGCAAGAGCGCCAACCCGGCTTCAGGAATGTTGAAGGTTACGAGCGTTCCGGCAATTACTACCAAAGAAGCGCGCGGCACGCCTGCAATGCCTTTGCTGGTGAGCATGAGCACCAGCAACATACTGATTTGTGTGGCGATGGGTAAATCAATTCCATACGATTGCGCGATGAACAACGAGGCGAACGTCATGTACATCATGCTGCCATCGAGGTTGAAGGAGTAGCCAAGTGGCAGCACGAAGCTTACAATTTTTTCGCTGCACCCAAACCTGGACAATACTTCCATCGTCTTGGGGAAAGCGGCCTCGCTGCTGGCGGTAGAGAACGCTAATAAGGTTGGCTCCCGAACCACTTTAACCAGACCAATGATCCTTTTGCCGATGACAATAAAGCCAGCCAGTATCAAAACGCACCACAGGATGAGCAAGCTGAAATAAAATTCGCCAATGAAAATGGAATAGGTTTTAAGAATACCCGCCCCTTGTTTAGCTATGATAGATGTCATGGCTCCAAACACGGCAACAGGCGCCAGGTTCATCACATAACCGGTTACTTTTAATATTACATGCGAGGTAGCATCCATAAATTGGATCACGATTTTTCCCTGCTCCCCAATAGCGGCAGTGGCCACACCGAAGAAAAGAGAGAACACCACGATTTGCAGAATCTCATTCTTAGCCATAGCATCAATCACGCTGGCGGGGAAAACATGATAGAGAAATTCTTTGAGTGAAAGACCCACCGTGCCAACTCCCGAACTTTCACCCACATCAGGAAGCGGCAGGTTCATGGCAATGCCCGGTTTAAAAATATTGACCAGTATCATTCCCAACAATAAACTGGTGAGCGAGGCCCCTACAAACCACAACAACGTTTTGCCTCCAATCCGGCCCACCGATTTTATGTCCCCAAGACGAGCCACGCCTACAACCAAAGTGGTGAACACCAATGGAGCTACAATCATTTTTATCAGGCGAAGGAAAACATCGGCCAGCACCGAGAAGGGATCGAGCTTGCTATCGCGCGAGGCCAGTATGCTGTTTTTAGTTTTGGCCAATGAGGCTCGTTTTTGTTGCAGTTGCTTGAGGATAGAGCTGTCTTTCTCCTGTTTTATTTGTGTGTTGATGTCATCGAGCGAAAGCTGAACAGTTTGCAATTCCAGGTTTTCTTTTTCGAGCCATGTTTTGTTGAGGGCAAAACCCAACCCTATCCCGATGATGAGGGCAATGAGAATGTAAAGGGTGATGCGGCTTTTTTTTGATGCTGTTGGTAACTCCATGATTATTCAGTGAATTTATTTTGTGCGTGAATCTTTTCTAAAATCCTTTTAAAATACTCCTCAAAGGTCTCGCCCCGATTAATTGGATTTGTTTCCAAAGTATCCTGGAAAGCATTAATCAAGCCTGTCAATAAATTAAAATTTTTATGAAGTAACTTCTCATCGCGGGTTTCCCAATATTGACCTTCATCGGTCATTGAAAAATGGCTAAAATATTTTTTGCTAAGGTGGTCGAGAAAATGAATAATGATTTTGTGAATCACTTCACCTGCATACTGTGTTTTTACGGATACGCCACCTTCCAAAATTTGTTCCTCTTCTCCCATCCGTTTTAGAAAAAGACGCCAAGACCAGATACTTACCAATTTTCCATTCGATAAAAAGGATAGGCTTATTGTTTCGCATCCTGGAGGGGTAAACGAAATTCCATAAAGACCATTGCCATGCGTATTTTTTCCCCATGACTGAAGCGGAAATTCGGTTTCAAAGATGGTGTACGGCCACTGATAAATTTTAGCAATGTCCCTTACTTCTTCAACGAAAGTCGGAAGGCATTCCGGGTTACGGAGTTGACCATTATAATGAATACTTAGCCCCATAGTTTAAGCGCAATATCGAAAAATTGAGTTGTATTTGAGCTTGGGCTTTCAGCACACAAAGTATAGCGAAAAATATGAAGGATTGAAATTCAATGTGTGGCAGTCCTTTTCCAGTAGATAGCTATGCCGGTCAGCATCAAAACTTCACCCAACCCAAACAGCCACCAATTGTAGGTTTGAGGAACGTAAAACGAAAGTGCATCCAGCATACTTAAATCTTGGCGCGTTGATGTGAATTGGAAAAACTCTTTGGTCCAGGAGAGTACCACCACAAAGGCTCCCACGAGTAACCATGTCCATTCTTTCTTTGAAAAACGATGTGCGGTGTTTTCTGAGTCGCGAATATAAAGGGCTGTGGCGAACAAGAGCATCGTAATGCATACCAAACAGGGCGACAGAACAGGCCCGATCCATGGCACGGGGATTAGAAATAAAACATCCCAGGTAAACCATGACGGAGGCCAACCGATGAGGAGCTTTAAAAAAACGTAGTAGAACAAATCCCAAATCGCAAAGGCAGCAACAAAAAATGCCAGCCGCTGATTTAGTGTGCGCCCCGCCAGAATGCCAACTCCCAGCAACATGACAACAGTGGCCCCCTCTCGTAAAATTTCAATGAATCCAATTTTCGGATCCATGACCGTTAGCGGAAAACCAAAACCATTTGGGTAATACAACTCCCGTAAATAGATAACAACGACCGCTTCCAGAAAGCCCATGGCGATGCTGAATAAGATCAGCCACAAAAGTTGCCTTGCGGATGAATTCATTTTTAGAATTTTTTCACGGGAACGGAGATGTTTAAATAGTGGGCCACCACTCAAAGTGGTGGCACGACTGCACTTGATTTATATTTTTGAAATTCTAGCCCTCAATAAAAAATCAGCCATCACCAACGCAGCCATCGCCTCAACAATCGGCACTGCGCGGGGAACCACGCATGGATCATGGCGGCCTTTGCCGGAAACGGTTGTCTCTTTTCCCTCTTTATCTACGCTCTGTTGATCTTGCATAATAGTGGCCACGGGTTTGAACGCTACATTGAAATAAATGTCTTCGCCATTGCTGATGCCGCCCTGCACACCACCGGAGTTATTGGTGCGGGTGCGAATACGTCCTCCCTCATTGTAAAATTCATCGTTGTGCTGAGACCCGCGCAAGGTTATGCCTTCAAAGCCGCTTCCATATTCAAACCCTTTCACCGCATTTATGCTGAGCATGGCTTTGCCGAGTTCGGCATGAAGTTTATCAAACACAGGCTCGCCTAAACCCACCGGAGAATTCTTGATTACACAAGTCACGATGCCGCCAATGGTATCGCGACTAAGTCTTACTTCATCAATCAAGGCAATCATTTTTTCGGCTGTTGCCGGATGAGGGCAGCGCACGATGGTGTCTTCCGTTTTTGTTAAGTCCAATTCGAGATAATGAGGCGCTTTGATCTCACCCACTTGCGACACAAACGCGTTGATCTGTACGCCTGATTGCTTCAGCAATAGTTTGGCGATGGCCCCTGATGCCACGCGGGTTGCTGTTTCGCGTGCCGAACTCCGCCCACCTCCGCGGTAATCGCGATGGCCATACTTCACTTCATAAGTATAGTCGGCATGCGAGGGCCTGAAGGTATCGGCAATATGACTATAATCTTTGCTGCGCTGATCCTGGTTTTCAATCACGATGGCGATAGGTGTGCCGGTGGTTTTTCCCTCAAACACCCCTGAAAGAATTTTGAAGGCGTCATCCTCTTTCCGTTGAGTCGTGATTTTGGATTGGCCAGGTCTTCTTCGGCTTAATTCAGATTGAATGAATGCTTCATCGATTTCCAATCCAGCGGGGCATCCATCAATGATAACACCGATTGCTGGTCCGTGCGATTCACCAAAGGTGGAGATGCGAAATAGAGTTCCGTAATTGTTCATTTTATTAAATGCAATGAGGAATATTCGAATGAAGGCTATTCTGAATCAGTTTGTGCCAAACCACTTTTTCCAGATGGGCTTTTTGAGATAAGTTAGTTCTTCCTGAATTTGATTTCTCGTCATGACTACTAACTCCCAGGCGGCATCAGCTTTTTTTGAAGCGGCATCAGCAATCCGTCTGGTCTCCTTTAATTCTTCTTTTAAAATCCTGGTTTCTTCCCTTATTTCTTTTGTTTCTTCCCGAACGGCCACCGTTAGCGCCCGAATATCTCGCACATCGTCATTTAAAGCATCTAACCATTGCTCTTTATCCATAAAACGAAGGTAATTCTACTTACCAAGTTCCCCAAATTTCATTCAGCCCATATCCCCCCTTCGGCCTGCCGGACAGGCAGGGGATTAGGGGGCCTTCTTAAACATGAGCCAGGCCGAGGCGCCCAACATCAGTAACATAAAAATGTTCATGGCTATTTTCTTCCATGTGCCCGCAGTGGACGATTTCAGTGTATTGTCTGCCAGGCTGATCCGGTCATAAAATGATCCGCCATCGCTGCTGCCGATGAATTCGTTTTTCTTGCTCTCCCCAGTGATAGCCAGACTTACCTTCGACTTTAATGTATCGTATGCTTTTGTTTTCGGATTGAAGAAAACCCATTGCACATAATCTTTTAAATCAAACCGGCCTGGCTCCTGCGGAATGATGAAGTAACTAAAAGTCTTCGTTCCCGTAACCCGCCCATTTTCACGGTTAATATTTTGCCGGATATTGGGCTCGAAGAAATCAAAAATCTGTCCTTTTTGGATAGCCGGTTTTTCAATGGCCGAGATGTTTCCCTCTCCATACACATTGAAATCGAAAGCAAGGCTTTTTCCTGTCTCGCCAGCAGTCGATGAGATTTTTTCCTCAAGCCGATAATCGCCCACGGCAACAACATCGTGTAACGGATGAGGCGGGAGGTCCTTTACCTTCACCGACTTTGGCTTTGAATAGAAAGTCTTGAAATCTTCCTGCCTGTTTTGCCCGAAGAAGGATGGGTTTTTCGCGACTTTAAATTTTATCATCTCCAATCCCACGGAAGGAAAATCAACCTGTTTATTATTAAGCGGGTAATAGGCGGCCTGGTAAATTTTGTATTGTGTATAATTCTTACCGGCAATGGAAACCGTTTCGCCCTCAATGTTTTCAATGTTGAAGTTTTCTTCCCAGCATGCGGAGGGGCGCAATTTTTTCAGGATATCAGAAAGCTGCGGGCCAAGGTCGTGAAATTGCATGGGCGCGCGGTTACTCTCGGATACATAAAACGAAAGCGTACTGGTGAACCCCTCCCCCACATACACTTCATCTCTATTGGTGGTAAGCGCCAGAAAGGCGTCTTCCTTCACATCCACAAACTCGGTCTCTCGCTTAGTTCCAAAAGCATCATCGTCAAAAAAACTCCGGAAGGGATCGCGCGATTGCACCTGCACAGGCGGGCTCACTTTTATTTTCTTCCCGCTCGATGAAATGATTTGTCCGTTGATTTTCATCTTAAATGCGGGCAAAGTAAACACGCCTTGTTTGGTTGGGGTGT
>JAYUHI010000099.1:0-5684 GCA_043767095.1 Bacteroidota bacterium | reverse complement strand
GGTTTTGGCTGGGTTCTTGATGATTTGTGGAGCAATAAGCGTACTTTTCGTTTACGATCCCGTATCAAGAACTCCCTTAAAATAAAATGAAAGTTAACATTTGGATTGCGCTCACCCTCCTCAGTTTCAGCATAAGCGCTCAGGACTATTCAATATTTACCAAAACCATTCAAGCCCTGCAGAGTGCTGATTCAGCAACTCGCGAAAATACCTGGAGTGAATTGAAATCTTCTGGAAAAATACCTCTCGTTGTCCACGATTCTGTTGCTTTTTTGTTTCGGGGACTGGCAAAGACTGTGGCCTTTCAGGGCGATTATAATGCCTGGGGCTACGACAAGAACTTTAACGTGCAGGGCAGATTAATTGCCAAAGACTTGTGGATACTCAAAGCCTCATTCCCCATTGATGCCAGGCTCGATTATAAAATTCTGATCAACGGGATGGAGTGGCGCCTGGATCCACATAATAAATATCAGCAGTGGTCGGGTGTGGGTGGAGGAAGCCCCAACTCAGAATTGCGTATGCCGGCATGGAAGGAAGATGAAGCGGTAATTGCTCAAGTTGAAAATGGAGGAAAAATTTCGGATGACATTTTGTTTTACAGCGCAGCGTTGGGCTACCAGGTTATGTACAGATTGTACCTCCCTCCTCAATATGAAAACCTGAAGGACTTGCCTATCATGTATGTAACCGATGGTTATGAATACCTGCATCCAAAACTGGGCAACATGGTGGCCGTGCTGGATCACTTGATCCTTGAAAAAAAAATTCAGCCTATCGTGGCTGTGTTTGTGGATCACCGCGAACCGGTTAACCGCTCGAACAACAGACGCATGGAAGAACTCGCCATAAATGCCAAATACTTAAATTTTTTTACAGCTGAATTAGTCCCTCACGTTGAAAAAGAGTTGAAAGTTTCCGGCAAGCCCACGGCCAGGGCTATTATGGGCACTTCAATGGGAGGGTTAAGCTCCGCTTACTTTGCTTTTTCACGACCCGATGTTTTTGGCTTGTGCGGCATTCAATCCCCATCGTTCAACAACAGGCCAAAGATCTATACCATTTGCGATTCGCCCGAAAGTCCCAAAATAAAAGTTTCGATGACTTCCGGAGTTATTCATGATGCCAGTGATGGCACCAGAAAAATGAAAGCCATTCTTGAAAATAATGCCTGCGTTTACCATTATAAAGAAGTGAATGAAGGGCACTCGTGGGGGAATTGGCGAAATTTGATTGATGATATTTTAATTGATTTCTTTGGAGTGAAATGATTATGGATAGCAAACCTGACATCTATAAATTAGACAGGACGTTCGGCAAAGCCATGACCGCGCAAGAAGCTGATGATTATCAAAATGATTATTCCGCATACTCGCTTGAAGAGCGGTTGGAAATTGTGTTTTACTTGACAAGCATTGCCTACAATTTTGACCCCAACAATCCGCCTCGAATAGACAAGACAGCATTCTCCGCAGAGAAGATTTACTGATGGGAAATATCTTTAACACGGATTTCAGGGAATTTATTCAAGCATTGAATGATAGCAACGTTGAATACATTTTAGTTGGTGGCTATTCCGTTATTCTCCACGGCCATAACAGAACAACCGGAGACATGGATATATGGGTGAACAGAACAAAACAAAATTACGACAGGATAGTAACCGCGTTTGCCAAATTTGGTATGCCCCTTTTTGATATGACGCTGCCTGATTTTCTAAACCCGGCAAAGTTTGATGTTTTCAGATTTGGCAGAAAACCTATGGGGATAGATATAATGACCAGAGTAAAAGGACTTGAATTTGAGCAGTGCCTTAAGCATTCTAAATTATTTAAACTTGAGGGAATTGAAATCAGAACACTTGACCTGCAGGATTTGATCAAATCCAAAACTGAAGCCGGTCGATATAAAGATTTGGACGACATTAGTATGATTAAAAAAACTAACCCTGACAATGAAACCAAGTAATGCAGTAAAATTCCTTTTCACGTTGCTTGTAATCGCGCCTATGGTGTTACTGTTAGAATCATGCTCATCCGGCAAAGGAGCATACAAACATGGCGACTATTATCAGGCGGTGTTAGAAGCTGTTGAACATTTGCGTTCAAAACCTGACCATAAGAAATCAAAAGAAGTGTTAAGCCTGAGTTACTCGGCAGCCGTATCGTATCTCGAAACGGAAATACAAAACAGGATCACTGCGAACGACAATGCCAAATGGCGCGTGGCGGTGCAAAATTATTCGCGGATCAACAGACTTTACGAAGAGATCAACAGGTCGCCCGGTGCCCTCAAAGTCATCCCCCACCCCGTTAGCAAATTCCAGGAGTTAAATGATGTAAAATTAAAAGCGGCTGAAGAATCGTATGAGATGGGCTTACTGGCCATGTTGAAAAATACGCGCGAGGATGCCAAACAAGCTTACTTCCTTTTCCGCGAAGCGAACACCTTGACACCCGAATACCGGGAGTCCATTGAGATGAGTACCCAGGCCAAGTTCAATGCTACTCTTAAAGTGGTGGTCGAACCATTTACTATCAACGCAACCAGTTGGAATTTCGAGCCTACGGTGTTTGGCTATCGCGCTAATGAGTTTGTCCGATTCTACACCCCACAGGAAGCGCAAAACGAAAACCTGCAACGTATCGATCAATACCTTACGGTGACCGTAAACAACTACACGGAATCATTGCCCAACATAACCAAGCGCACGCAAGACGTTCGCGACAGCGTGAAAACCGGGGAGAAGAAAGTGAATAATGTTGCCGTTCCGGTTTACTCGAACGTGACCGCTAAAATAACCACTTTCGAAAAAACGGTGAGGGCCCGGTGTTCACTTAACCTGATCATAACCGATGGCTCGAGCAAAGCCGATATCAGAAATACACCCATAATCAGCGAGCAAACCTGGTCTTCGGAATGGGCTATTTATACAGGTGACGTGCGAGCCCTCGCTCAAAACATGAGACGATTAACCGAGCGCAAAGAACCTTTCATGTCGAATAATCATTTAAGAGAACAGGTTCGGCAAGACCTTGAGCGGAAATTATCTAACACGGTGGCAGCCTTTTACAGGAATTATTGAATTTGTTAGATTCGTGACGATGACCGGAAACCAAAACGCGTTTAGATTGTTTCAAATTTCAAATAACGATTATGAAAAAATTAACTATTCTGGCTACGATCTTTTTTGCGGTAGCCGCATCCGGCCAAACCCCTAAAGAAAAAAGTATGAATGCATTACAGACTGCCACTTTTGGTTCGGGATGTTTCTGGTGTACAGAAGCGTTTTTTTTAGATATTAAAGGCGTAAAGGAAGTGGCCTCTGGCTATATGGGTGGCAAAACCAAAAACCCAACATATAAAGAAGTTTGCACGGGGCTCACCGGTCATGCAGAAGTAATTCAGTTAAAGTATGACCCCGTGGAAGTTTCGTATGAAAACTTGCTGGAAATTTTCTGGAACACCCACGACCCCACCACGCTCAACAAACAAGGGGCCGATGAAGGAACACAATACCGCTCGGTGGTTTTCTACCACAGCGAAGACCAGAAAAAAATTGCTGAGCAATACAAAAAACAATTAGCGGCATCAAGCGTTTTCAAAAAACCCATCGTTACTGAAATAACGGCTGCCACGGAATACTACAAAGCAGAAAACTACCATCAGAATTATTACGCGCTTAATCCCAATGCGGGTTATTGCGAATATGTGATCAGGCCCAAGGTGGAGAAGTTTAAGAAGCAGTTTGCGGGGAAGTTGAAAAAGTAGATCAGAGTGGGATAAGTCCGGCTTAACTAAAATTTAAGTTGAGCAGGATACAGTCATCACCCCGCCAAAAAAAAAGAGGCCATCCTCTCAGCCTCGGAAGGGGACGGGCCTGCCTGCCGGACACAGGCAGGGGTGAGGCCATTAAACAGTTGTCTTTCCAAACCGTCTCCTAAACTTATCGGCTAGCACGTGATAGAAGTCTGACTCAAACAACCGTGCGTCAACGCGTGCCTGCCTAAGGAAAATCAAACCAAAAACAAGGAGAACCGAATTGGCCGCCCAGATGCCAACGGGCACAGACACCACATATTGCTTGGCCCACTTCTCCCCGGTTAGGCTCATCACATAAAAAAATATAAAAAAAAGTATTGAAGCTAACACAGGCACACCGAGTCCGCCTTTTTTAATTATGGCACCCAGCGGAGCGCCAATTAAAAACATAACTATGCAGGCTGCCGAACTGGCCAGTATTTTGTGCCACTGAATGTGGAAAATTGTATACTCGTATTTTTGGCTCCTCAAGTTTTCAGTAGAATTTAACAATTGACTTTTTATCGTTCTGGCTGTGGCCAGTGCCCCGGTTACTTCGGCTATACTCACGTCTGATTGTAAAATACTATCCAGGTTAACCTTGGAGCTATCGGCTTTGATTTGATTAACTTTCAACTTGCGTATTCTCTTTAATTTATTAAACGCAAAATTGCCGGCCGAATCCAGGCTTTGATAATTTCTTCGCTGTGGATAATTAAATGCCCCACTCATTTTAGTGCTATCTGTTTTTATGGTCAATTTTTTAAGTTCATCGGGGGGGGTAACTTCAAAAGATTTGGCGAGGGAGGAAGATATGCTCGTCAGGTAATCGTAAACAGACAGGCGCGATTGGTTCATCTCGATGTTAACAGAATCCATGTCAGCATTCAGTTCAATCAGGTTGCGCATAATGCGGTTGCCCTGAAACCATTTCTTGTCGGTGCGCCCAAGACTAAAGGCTGACAAATCAAAAATTACGAAGGTCTTATCAAACTTGGTTTTACTGAAGGTATCCTTCGAGCGCGTTTGGCCAGTCATATCCTGTTCCATGCTCCCGCCTTCGCTGTAATTGTAGCCCCTGTATAATTCCAGTTTCAGATATTGACTATTTAAAATAGTGTACATCCGTCCTGAGTCAGCAACCGTTACTTCACGGTTACCCGAACGGCCACGGTGATCGTAAATAACAACACCTTCGAGGGTCACTCCATCGGGATATTTTCTATTCACTTTGATGTTCACATCGGGGATAGCGCCATAAAACGCTCCCTCTTTTAAATCCAGCGAAGGCTTCTTCTGTTTGATATCATACAACAAAGAATACGCTTCCAGGGCAGCCTTGGGAACCAGGTAGTTATTGGCTAGAAAGGCAGCACCCGATATCAAAATCACGAGCAGAAAAATTGGAACGAGCGCACGAGTGAGGCTTACGCCCAGGCTTTTAATGGCGGTCAGTTCAAAATGTTCGCCCAGATTTCCAAACGCTATCAGGGATGAAAGCAGGACCGCCAAAGGCAGGGCCACCGGAGTCATGAACACGGCAAAATAAAACAATAAAGTGCCCAACACGCCCCAGCCCAGATCCTTGCCGATAATGTCATCGAAATATTTAAGCATGTGCTGCATAAGCAGGATGAACACCACCACTAGAAATGTTAATATGAAGGGGCCCAGAAAGGAGGAGAGAATTAGTTTGTCGATTTTTTTCATTCAGTCTGTTGGGTTAACAAAAATAGAGCCATTGCAGCCATATCGGTTTACTAATTTGAAAATGTTTGATAAGTTTGCGGCCTCAAAAACCTCCCGATGCCTCGGGACGGGAGGTTAGAGCACAGGATTTATATCCGCCATCTGGCGGACGTACTACAAAGGTTCTAAGGCGC
>JAYUHI010000098.1:0-5689 GCA_043767095.1 Bacteroidota bacterium | reverse complement strand
TCAGGGGAGACCCCAATTGACGTAACCGGCCTCGCCAACGGCATGTACTTCGTGAAGGTTAACCTGGGCGGAAGAGCGGTATATAAAAAACTGATTGTTACTAACAGGAATTGAAAAATAGAATTGATTTTCTTTCTGATAGAGCCTTTACCAAGGCTCTTTTCTTTTAGCATCCCACTACAACTTTATGCCCGTTTGATTCATCGTAACCACAAATGAAAGCCGTTGAATTTTTCCATTGACCAATTCTTTTTAACCTCGTATTAATTTCTGTGCTATGCTGAAAAATTATCTAACAGTTGCCTTTCGCTCTATGTGGAAAAGCAAAGCTCATTCAAGCATCAATATTCTTGGCCTCGGACTTGGCATTGGATGTTGCATTCTCATTGCACTCTATGTTAATGATGAATGGTCTTTTGATTTGTTTCACTCAAAAGCAGACCGCATTTATAGGGTTTTTGTAAAGGAAAACTGGGGTGAGAACCAGCAATTTTTCAACACCGTCACGCCTTTCCCCATGGGGCCTGTTCTGAAAGAAAATTTTCAGGAAGTAGAAAAACAAGCTCGGTTTGTAAAGTCGGGAGTGCAAGTGAAAGTGGGAGAGGATCAATTTAGTGAAACCCTGTCCATTGCCGGAGAGGATTTTTTTGATGTGTTTGATTTTGAAATTGTTCGCGGCAACTCCCGTGGTGCACTGAGTAAACAAAATAATATTGTGGTGAGCGATTGGCTGGCGCGCAAATATTTTGGCGAGGCCGATCCCATTAATAAAACCATTTCAATTCAGTTGGGAGAGACCTTTGAAGATTTCAATGTAGTGGCTGTTGCCAAAATACCGACCAACAGCAGCCTGCAGTTTTATTTGTTGATTTCCGATTTGATTTTTCCACGACTGTATAATCAGCAAACGTTGACATCGGGGTGGTTTAATGTTAATCCCGAAACGTATGTCTTGTTGCAGGAAGGTGCGAGTCCTCAGAATGTGGTGAGTAAATTTCCCTCCTTATTCAAGACTTTGTTAGGCGATGAGGAATTCAAAAATAGTGGATACGAGCCAGGCCTTCAACCACTGGCTACCATACATTCAGATACTTCGTTTCCGGTGGGGATTGCACCTGTGAGCAATCCGAAGTATGCCTACATTCTGGCAGCCATCGCCATATTAATCCTGATCGTTGGCTGTATTAACTTTGTTACCCTTTCCGTGGGGCGCTCCATTAGCCGCGCCAAGGAAGTGGGGATACGCAAAGTGGTAGGAGCGCAGCGTAAGGAAATAATCTTTCAATTTATTGGGGAGGCAGTTATTGTCACCCTGTTATCAATGATGGTTGGCTTAGCGCTTTCCATCTTAACGTTGCCCCTGTTTAATGAACTCTCTGGCAAGCAATTGAATTATCCTTTCAATTTCTTTTTGCTGACAATAGTCTTTGCCTTGTTGACCGTTATTGGCCTGGTGTCTGGTAGTTATCCGGCCTTTGTGCTTTCCTCTTTTAAACCTATTTCCATTTTAAAAGGTGGTTCTCCGGGCGGTAACAGCAAGCAGCGGTTTCGCAAAGTCCTGGTCGGGGTACAACTGTCTCTCTCTGTATTTCTTATCAGCAGCACTTTACTCATGCGTCAGCAGCTAAATTATCTGCAAAACAAAAACCTGGGGTTTGACAAAGAACAGTTGGCGGTAATCCAATTGAATGTGCCAAGAGGTGGCCGTCTCGCTGAACGTGTAAAGGCTGGTTTTGAAAAGGCTGAACAGTTTAAGGGCGAGTTGGCCAGGTTTCCTGATGTACTTTCGGTCTGTGCTTCTTCGCACGATTTTGGCAACGGCAATTGGACCAACGTGGGTTACACGGATGACGGGGGAACGTACCGCACGTTCAACCTGAACACAGTGGATGATGAATATCTTAGCACCCTCAGCATGGAATTGACTCAGGGAAGAAATTTCTCTGATGATATTCCATCTGACAAACGCAGGTCGGTGATGGTGAATGAGGCTTTTGTAAAAGAGTATGGATGGGCCGAGGCTTTAGGTAAAAAAATTCCCGGTAAAAATTTTTCTGAGCATGAAATTATCGGAGTGGTGAAAGATTTCAACTATTCCTCCCTGTACACTAAAGTGCAGCCGTTGGTGATGACGCAGGATCCCTCCATAATCCTTTCCGGGGTCGAAAACATCAACATCGATAATACTCCAGTGCCAAAGTTGTTTATCCGGCTAAAGCCAGGAAATATGGTGGCGGCCATCGATCAGGTGAAAGGAGTTTGGAATAAAATTACCGGAGAACAGGAGTTTACTTTTGCTTTTGTAGATCAGGCCTTGAATGATCAGTACCGCAGTGATCAAAACCTGGGGCGTATTATTAGCATTGCTACTACTTTAGCCATGCTCATCGGATGTTTAGGATTATATGCCCTTGCATCTATTGCCATGCAAAACAGAACGCGTGAAGTATGCATCAGGAAAGTGATGGGCGCCACAGAAAGGTCGCTGTTGTTGTTGCTTTCGAAGGATTTCATGATGCTTGTTTTGATCAGTGTTGCCGTCTCGGTGCCGGTTACGGTATTATTCATGCGCAACTGGCTTAGCACGTTTGAATACTGCATAAGCTTGGGGTGGGAGGTATTTGCATTGGCCGGGGCATTATCTTTAGTGATAGCATTATTCACGATTAGCTACCATACTATCAAAACCGCTTTGACTCAACCTGCCAAGGCGCTTAAGTATGAGTAAATAGTAATTGTTTGATTTGAAGGTGTTCAAGTGAGCATCCATGGCTATCAGTAGATTATTTCTTCTGATTGTATGCTTCTTTCAACTCATTAATATCAATCTTCCTCATCTTAAGCATGGCCTGTGTAACGCGTTGCGATTTCTCAGGGTCGGGATCACCCATTAACTCCATCAAAGCGGTCGGAATTATTTGCCACGATAATCCATATTTGTCTTTGAGCCAGCCGCACATCGATTCCTCTCCACCATTTGCAGTAAGTTTGGTCCAAAAGTAATCTACCTCCTCCTGCGTATCACAATCCACAAAAAGAGAGATGGCTTCCGTAAATTTGAATTGTGGTCCGCCATTCAGAGCAATAAATTTTTGTCCCTCCAATTCAAACGTCACAATCATGGGTGAGCTGTTTAAAATTTTGGAATCTTTAAAGAGGGAGCAGTAAAATATGGCAGCCTCCCGGGCCTGGTTATCGAACCATAAAAACGTGGTAATTTTTTGTTTGGCTGTTGGCATGAAAGTATGATTTACTTGGTTTGGTTTGGATTGATTATTTCATGGATGCTGTTTTCTTTTTTAAAGGCTTACGTGTGGGTGATTTCATCAACTGTTTGGCTCTTGCCTTTGCCAGGTTTTCTTTCATTCTGGCTCTCACAATTTCTTTTACCAGTGCCACAGGCAATGGCTTGTCCGTTGTGAATTGGATGGTGCCTTTGGATGTTTTAAATGACTTCAATTCACTTTTCATCTTTGCTATGAGCGAAGAATTTGCAGGAAATAAACTGCAGTGATTCTTGAAAGCAGAAAAATAAACCAGCATGCCGTTGTATTTGAAGGCAGGCATGTTATAACTGATAACCTCTTCGGCTTCAGGCACCACTGATTTAATTGTTTGGCGGAGCCCTTCCAGGGCTTTGCGCACCTTGGCCGGGAAGTCAGCAAGATAATCATCGATGTTAGTTGGTGCCGATTTTGAAGCTCTCATTCTTTAAGTATTGAATTACCACGGTAATTTATTTAGTTCTACGCAGATTTTTGTGAAACCCTGACTTCACTTTTTGCACGTCCCCGGATTTTGAACAACATAGAAACATAGGCACATAGGTTTTCACATAGTTTTGGTACTTTAACCTATGTGTGGATTTCTATGTGCCTATGTAACTATGTTGTTCAAAATTTCCTTTCACAAAATTCCCAGTAGAACCATTTATTTTGATGGCTGATATTGTAGCACATTAATTCCATAACTAACATAATACTCTTTACCAATTTCAATTTGTTTCTTCTGTTGAAAATATTCATACCAGCAATGGGGAAGCGGAACGCAGAGGGTGCAAAGACAACAATCAGCCGGGTGACTTTCGGAAGTTAGAATTTCATCATACCCAACCCGACCGCTTAAACCTAAAATATAACACACCGCAAAGGATAGCCGTAACGCCCAAAACAATTGGGTACCCGAAAGGCCATTCCAGTTCGGGCATAAATTTGAAATTCATCCCATAGATTCCAGCAACCATGGTTGGAATTCCAATCAGAGCGGCCCACCCGGCAAAACGCTTAGCCACTTCGCTTTGCGAAATTGAAATCATGGACAGGTTGGAATCCATAGCGGCTGCCAGAAGTTCGCGCGTATTGTCCACCATTTCATTTATGCGAATGGTGTGGTCATACACATCACGAAAATAAGTGCGCGTTTCTTCATCAATCAGGTTAAGATCAAATCGCATCAAGCGGTTGCAAATGTCAATCAGGGGAGAAACTGCCCGCTTAACTTCAAGCAATTGGCGTTTTAGCCGGTATATTTTAGCGGTGGTCTCGCGCCTGAACTTTTCATGAAAGATTTTTTCCTCCAAACTCTCCAGTTCCTCTTCCAGCGCATCCACTGCAGGAAAGTATTGATCAACAATGGAATCCATCACCGCATACAAAGCAAAGCCAGGGCCTTTTGTTAAAAAACTTGGTGTGCTTTCACAACGGGTTCGCACATCCGCGTAACCAACGGAAGACCCATGCCGCACCGTGATGATGAAATTCTGACCGAGGAAAAAATGAGTCTCCCCTAATTCAATCCGTTTCTCATTCATTTGAATGGTTCGCAGCACAATGAAAAGCGTTTCGCCATATTGTTCAATCTTGGGCCGCTGATGGGCCCGGTGTGCATCTTCAATGGAGAGATCGTGCAGGCCAAATTCGGCCTGGAGTTTCTTCAGCATTTCTGGTCCAGGCTCATAGAGGCCAACCCAAACAAAATGCCCGGGTTGTTTCAGATAATCGCTGATGTCGTTCAATTCAACATTAGCCACCCTGCGGCCTTCACTATAAGCAGCACAATTTATTACGGAGTCCATTATAGCCGAATGTACAAATTCCTGAGATTCGAATGTAAGACTGGATTCTGTAATGGAAAAATTAAGTTCGAGAGAAATGATTTTGAATACAATATCAAATTGGCTTTAACCCTGATCTAACCCAATGCAGCGGAATTAGTTTTGGCTGCTTCCCAGCCAATCATGGCAGTCTTCCTGGTGGTACCCCACATATAACCTCCAAGCATGCCACTCGATTGGATCACCCGATGACACGGAATTAAGAAGGCAACGGGATTACTTCCAATGGCTGTTCCTACTGCTCTTGAAGCATTCGGACTTTTGATTTCTTCAGCAATGGTGCCGTATGTTGACAACCGGCCCATCGGCACTTTCAGGAGAGCCTCCCAAACTTTCAATTGAAATTCCGTTCCACGCAAGTGTAATTTTATTTTGTTCAATTTTTTCCAGTCGTGGGTAAAAATGTAAAGGGCATTTTGTTGAATCAGATCAACCATTTGCTTGTACTGTGCATTCGGGAATTGCCTGCGCAAATCGGTTAATGCATCTTGCTCATCATCGGCAAAAGCCATGTGGCAAATTCCTTTCGGTGTTGAAGCAACAAGAATATCCCCGAAAGGGCTTTCGGCATAACTG
>JAYUHI010000097.1:0-2404 GCA_043767095.1 Bacteroidota bacterium | reverse complement strand
TACAAGCCCCGTTTACCGCCCGGATGGTAAAAGCATAGGTTCCGGCAGGTGTGAGTTGTGTATTTGGAATTGTAAAACTCAATGGGCTGCTGGAACCTGGAAGTGTTATACCGGTAGCCACACCTCCTTTATATACTTCGTATGTCACAGAAGGTCCTTCTGAATTTGAAAGCAAAACGGTTCCAAGGCTTCCTAAGCAAACTGAAGGTGTTGAAGTCGAGACATTATAAGCGATAGGTGATGAATCCGTAATAATAAAGTCCCGAGTTTCAGAACATACGGAATAGCTGTCATCAACAGAAAGCGTATATGTTCCACCCGGTAAGCCCGGCCTGCTTAATAGGGTGGCTAAATTCAGAGTTCCCGTGCCATCAAACATACCGTTAAGGGGCAATCCCGCAAGGCTATTATTCGATGACCAGGTATAGGTAAACAACCCCTGTATAGGCGCAAGAATTGGCTGTTTGGATCCACCGCTTAATGATGCTTCTACTTGTCCATTTGGGGTTGTGCAATTTGAATTGTTGGTTAATGTAACCTGATTGATAACAATATCCGGGAGGTCAAACATCGTAACCGGAAAGGGGTTTCCGGCAGGAAATGTATTGATGGAATTGATACTTAGATCATCCCTGATAATGAAGTCATAATCACCCGCTTGGGCACTTGGGGGTAAGTATGTGTAACTTCCTCCAACGAGTATATCTCCCGTGGGAACAGGCGGAAAAAAAGTTTCGTTAGGCCCTCCAATTACAACGAGCACAGCTTTAGTAGCTCCGGCACCTGTGTTTACGCTTAATACATCGAACCTAATAAACCCATTGGCGGTCGATCCATCACACGGATTGGATACAAAAACATTAACACTGAGGCCTCCTTTTGTGTAAGTATAGGTTTGGGCAAATGAAGAATTAATCGCTAAAAAGGAAAGCAATAATAAACCAGCAAATCGAAGGTGGCTATTCTGCATTACTTGATTTCAAATTCAACTGTCTTACGGCAATTAGTCTTGTCAGCTACCGTACAGAAATATTTACCTTTTGAAAGGTTGCCTACCCGATTGGAATCAAAGTCATTGGATATCAAATTTCCTGACTCCTGATAAAAAATATACTTGTAAGGTGATACACCGCCACTGGCTGTTATGCTGACTGTGGACTTCCCGTTTTTGGCTGCTTCTACCCGGTGGCTGACTTCAAACGAAATACAATCCTTAATGGCAGGGTTAGGGCCGGTAAAACTGAGGTTACCAAGAAAAATTAAACAACTGATTAATAAAGAATTGATAATTGCCATCTGAATAAACAGTTAAAAAAGTAACGCAATTATTGATAATATCCAAAAAAGTATAGTAACCCCTTAAAAACTTGGCAAATCTGGCAAGATTACTTTACACGTAACGGGCTAAAAAAATGCTTACCTCATACAAGTAAGTTCCGTTCAAAAAATCGACTTTAATACTTTCTATTCAGGATTTCAGACAAAACAAAAGCCTTTCTCAGGTTCTTTTTTTCCTGAAATTCCTTCCCAATAACCGATGCCAATGATGGCACAACTTCCTGGCTGTATTCCTTAAACTGTCCATATTTCACTACCGTATCCTCCACTTTCATGGTTTCTTCAAGCGATGGGCGATTAAAGGCCTCCTTTTTGGCCTTTTCGTATGTTTCATAGATTTTGTCCTGATCTCTATAATCGTAATTGGCATCCTCTAACGGCTTGCCAGGTTTGGTGATTTGATCGTACTCAATATTCTTCGGACTCCTCTGTGGCTTAGATAAAGGAATGGCTCTTGGCGCTGGCTTTTGTGCAGATGGCTTTGATTGCTGAATTTCCTTTAATAGATCCTCAAATGTTACCGGTTTGGAAGTGGTGGATGTTGGCTGACCCGACTCAAACGGCCTGTTCTCTGACGTTGGGCTTGCCACTTTTTTATTCCGGGACTTAACGATAAAATAAATTATCGCGACAGCCACATAAAAAATCCATTTAAAATCATCCATATGAAGTCAAAAGTAGGAAAAAAAATCATTTTAGCCGTTGATTTTTGAGCCATCAAAATCATTTTATCTTTGCCGACTTTCTGCTTTGCCTTTCATCCATTAACGATTACTATCTTCACCTGATAACGCTCTCCATCAATGCAACTTTCTAAATTAGATATCAAAGGGTTCAAAAGCTTTGCTGATAGAGTAATCATTCACTTCGATGAAGGTATAACAGGAGTAGTTGGTCCAAACGGTTGCGGAAAATCGAATGTAGTTGACGCCATCCGTTGGGTGCTGGGCGAACAGAAGACAAGCGCGCTGAGGTCTGAGAAAATGGAGAACATTATTTTCAATGGCTCCAGTTCACGTTCAGCACATCAAATGGCCGAGGTTTCACTCACCATTAATAACACCAG
>JAYUHI010000096.1:0-5697 GCA_043767095.1 Bacteroidota bacterium | reverse complement strand
TTAGACAGTGAAAAAAACAAAATTGCTTTAATAATAGTAGCCCACGATGATGATGCCGTTGGTTCTGCCGGAACTATTTCAATGCTTTGCAACAAAGGATGGATCATTAGGGAAATGTGTTTTTATCAAGCAGGAGGACTTTACTTTAAGAAGGATAGTACTAAAAATCAGATCCGAAAAAAATCATTAACCCAGGCTGCCAAAATTCAAGGACTAAAAGAAGTAGTGCCAATTGATTTCAATTTGAAATTCGATATGACTTCTAAGAAAGGATATATGCCTGTGCCGTATGAAGAGTTTCCAAAAATATTTAAAATTGATTCGCTGAAAACATTTATTGGCAACTTCATCCAGAGACACAAACCATCGGTAATTTTTACTTTGGATGATAGCATTGGCGGTTATGGCCATCCAGACCATGTATTGATAAGCCGCCTGGTCTTAGACTACTGCAAAACCCATCGGAACGATTCTTCTTTTTCCGTGAAGAAAATTTATCAACCCGTATTCCCCCCATCATTAGCAGAAAGTATTTTGAAAGACAACCCCACTTATGTTGCTGCCAGGCAGGTCTATCAATGTAAGGGAATGCCTTTGCCTGATGTTCAGGTTAATTTCTACCCCTATGCAAAACAAAAGAAGGCGGCCATGTTGTCTTATATAACTGAACAAAACAGTTTGAAACTGATTTGGCCGTACTATCGATATTATCCTTCGTGGGTTTATTTTAAGATTTTTGACCGCGACTTCTTTAGAGTCATTACTATGGATGAGTTGTAAATTTTGAGAATGAGAGTATTTTTATTTCTTTCTTGTCTTGCCCGCCCGTGCTTTAGGCACCTTGCCAATTCTACGATCACCTCTAAGTATCAGTTGACACGCCTTGATGGCCGATTCTTCAAAGTCATTGGCATCAGCTGGAAGATTCTGCCAGCCGGTCGGGCCCTTGCCTAAAAAAGAAATAGAACGCATGGAGGGAAAATCATTTTTTAAACTGGCGTGATGTTCAGTTGTTGTGGCCAGCCATACGCCATTGTCTTTTGGAAAATCTTTTCTATCGCGGAGAATCAAAACAATTTTGCTGTCCTTATAAATAGCGTGACATCCGAACATTGGACGGATGACAGGCTGGCATGGAGAAAGGTAATCTAAAACAAAGTTGAAGGGGATAGGTTTTCGTTTACTCATTTAAAGCAAGGTAACTCTCCATTTTAGATAATGGCAAAATAGTATCGTCCCCTTCGGGAGATGCTCCATGACAATAATTACTATGAAAAGCGAACTAGCAATTAAGCACGTCATGGCGAGCCTGTCTCAGGCGTGGCCATCCCCGTACTATGAAAACCAGGAAAAAAGAGCTGACCTGAGTTTGCAACTCATAACACGTAGTCAAGAATCTCGATTTAGTATTTCATAGTCCGGGGATCGCCACACCCGAAACGGGTTCGCGATGACGTTTTTAATTGAAAATGCGCACTCCGTAGTTTCCACTAATCACTTCCCCTCCTTCTTCCGAAACTCCTCCCCCTGCTTCTTCAAAAGAAAATGATGAATAGCCTCCACATCATCCGCGGTAAGCGAATTGCTGAAGCTGGCCATGCCGTTCTGTGATAGAATTCCTTTCAGCACAATATCCTGAAACAGCATGTGTTTGGCCTCCGGCAGTTTGGAGAGATCGGGATGTTGAGATAGGTGGCGGTCTCCAAAACTTCCATGACAGATGAAGCAATAGAAATCGTAAAGCGCAGCACCCTTCGCAATCAACTCTCCTTTAATTTTTGTATCGGGTGGGGCGGGGGTGTCAATCTTTTTTTGCTTGGGTGGCAGTGGTGTTTCACCGCCTCCCAGTTTGAAAGCGATTATCCGGCCCTTGTTTTCATATTGAAAAAATGCGGCATCGGGAAGATAACCGCTGGTTTCGGCTCCACCGTAAGCAGCCATCACGGCAACGTACTGCTCGCCATCAATGCTGTAGGTAGTGGGTGCTGCCATAATTCCGGTTCCCGTGAAAATTGATTTTAACTTTTCGCCCGTCTTTGCATCATGCACATTGAAATATCCAGTGCGGGTTCCCTGAAAGACTAATTCCGGAGTGGACATGGTGCCGCCATCGGGCCCGCCATCTGGAAATTTCCACACCGCTTGTTGCGTGATGGGATTGTACGCCAATAAACTTTCGGAGCGTAAAGTATCTTCAGCTGTTTTAATCTGATCAGGAACATTCTTTCTGAACTTGTACATGTTGGCATAATCGAGATTCGTGTTGTCCACATCGGGCAACCATTTATAGCCTTCAAAAGTTTTAAATACTTGTGGCACTGCGCGCTCCGGAATGTAAACCAATCCTGTTGTTGGATTGAACGACATCGGTTGCCACACGTGCCCACCACCAAGATAGGGAACCACCAGTTTTGGTTTGTCTTTATACCATTGGCCTTGCTCAGTCAACACTGGCCGGCCGGTTTTCAAATCAACATGACTGGCCCAATTTACTTTGGTGTATTTCCCGGCAGAGATGAGTTCGCCTGTTGCCCTGTCGAGCACATAAAAAAAACCATTCTTGGGAGCCATCATTAAAATCTTTCGTGGCTTGCTATCCACATCAACATTGGCCAGCACAATATTTTGAGTGGCGGTGTAATCCCATATCTCTCCGGGTGTGGTCTGATAATGCCAGACTAATTTTCCATTGTCGGGATTGATGGCCAGGATCGAAGCGAGAAATAAATTATCTCCGCCCGATGGACTCCTGAACCAAATGGGATAAGGCGATGCATTTCCGGTGCCCACATATAGAAGATTTAATTCCGGGTCGTAAGCCGATTCGCCCCACGATGTTCCGCCACCTCCGCTCTGCCAGTGCGAATTAGGGTCCCACGTTTTGGCAGCCATTTCCATCTCCGCGCTTTCATAACCCTTGGCGGGATCGCCCGGCACGATAAAGAAGCGCCACTTTTGCTCTCCCGTTTTCAAATCATAAGCTGTAACATAACCCCGCACACCATATTCCGCTCCTGAATTTCCAATCATCACGATACTGCCCGCCACTTGCGGTGGACTGGTTATCGTGTAAGCAATAGTTCGATCCGTAAACGTATCGGCACTCCACAGAACTTTACCATCCTGCCCATTTAAGCAAACCAGAAATCCATCCAACGTGCCCACGTAAACTTTCCCCTCCCAAACTGCCACCCCACGGTTCACCGCATCACAACAAGCTCTTCGTCCGTAGCTCGGATCAACTTTGGGTTTGTAGGTCCAGAGTTCTTTTCCTGTTTTACCATCCAAGGCATACACCGCACCCCACGCCCCCGAAGTGTACATGATTCCATCCACAACAATGGGCGTTGCCTCTAAACCTCTTGGCACATTGCCTATATATGTACTCGCATCATACTCCCAGGCATAACCTAAATCTTTTACGGTCTCTTTATTAATTTGATTAAGCGGTGAGAAGTGCTGCATCATGTGATCACCGCCCAGCGCCAGCCAGTCTTTGGCTTCCCGGTTTGATAACCGTTCATGATCAATCCAACCCTTTGGCTTTTTATCCTGACAACTGATCACGAAAATGAAAAGAAGCGTCACGTGGAATATTTTTTTCATAGGGGTATGGGGGTTTTGTTGGTTAAAGATAAGGTAAACCGATTCAACACGCGTGCATGACAAAGGGATGAGAAGAATTGCGTCCCTATGAAATGCCGAGCCCATTTATTAAACACGTCATGGCGAGCCCTGTTTCAGGGCGTGGCCATTCCCTCCCGAAGCATCGGGACTATGAAAAGCTGAAAGATTCAACCCTCACGCCCCCGCCTGTCCGGCAGGCAGGTTTGCCATGACGTTTTAATTTGATGATGCGAAATTCGTAGGCCAACTAACACGGGTGGGTCATTCGCGCCTTTTTTTCCTGTCCCACATTTATTTTTTAAGTCCACTGTTTTTACATGGCCTTATTTTGTCTTTAGTCGTGCGGTGGGGCATTTATAAAATCTCTTTGTCGGCTTGGAGTAACAAGCACTGACTCTTTTGCGAAGCTTTGGATAGCATGTCGGTTTGTGCGGCTTTGCAAATGTGTGTGCGGAATTTGAAAATTGATTTATTTTATTGATAGTTTATAAACCAGAGTTACTGTTTTGCAACAAAAACAAAGTCAGCACTTTTTTGGCCGTCACCAAAATCACCCGAACGTGGTTCGTTTGTTCTGATTTTTTCCAGATAGGAATTAATCTCATTAACGGTAAGAATCCTGTCGGCACCGCCATTACTTTTTAAAGCCTCTATGAATTTTGCAGCAAAGGGCGAATTCTTTCCCAAAACACCATCGGATACATATTCCTTCCCTCCACTAGTGATATACTTCCTTGTTTTATGGGTAAGTTTTCTGGCAAAATACTCTATTCCTGTCAGGTCATTATAATCATTATCATCTGACCTCGACTTTGCTATTACCGGGTCGAATGTCCCGCCAAAGCAAACATCCATGGTCAACAAGATATGTTCGCAAGGAATATTATTGATGTAGGACCTTAAGTTTGAATGAGCTAATAACGTTGTTCTGGTTCTATCGGATTCAAGTGAGTTTTTGGCTACAACATATCCTTCGCCAAAAGTCTCGTCAAAGTGACCATGTCCGGCAAAAAATATAAAAAGCTGATCTTGTGGCCTGAATCTCCTCTTGCTGTATTCCCGAATTTTGGAAATGATTTCATCTTGAGTAGAATTTAACAGCAACTCTGTTTCAAACCCAAATCTATCCTTCAATTCTTTGGCTATTGCCTGTGCATCATTAACCGGATTAACTAAATCCCGCCAATAATCATACTTGTCTGTTGCTATCAAAAGAGCATAGTCCTTTCTGTCAATTGAAATGGCATCTGCAATAGCATCCATTCCAATCCTGATAAAGCGCGTACTTGAGATTTTCCCGCCTAAAGAATTTTCAACTTCTATTTCTATGAATTTGGCACCCTTATCAAGCAAGTTTACAGTTTGCTTGACTGCATAGGTAAACGCCTCTGCTGGTGGCGATAAAGATTTTGAGCTTTGAATGGCACGATTCCCTTCCTCCCCCACAATTATCAACACTTGTTTAATTGGAACCTTGGAGGTGACTATGGCTTCAATTTCCACCATCGTTTCAGTGGACATGGTGAACTCTGTTCTAGGCGTTACCCAGGAAATTTCGGGCATCTCTACTGTTGACCCATTACTATTTTTATTGCTGATATGAATCTCATTACTTTTCCACTCAAAGTTTTGAGCCTGGCCATCTATCAAAAATGACAAACCCAGGAAGGCTAATATTATTTTCATGACTAATGGATAATGATTCGTCCTTGACTTGTCTTTGCTATGCCGTCAGAGTAAGTGATCAGCTTATAGAGGTAAAGGCCATCTGCCGCTTTTTGACCATTAAGGTCTTCACCCAACCAGTGAATGGTATTGATGCTCTTTGCATCCATTGAATAATCGGCTTGATGAACACGCCTTCCCATCAAATCAAATATTTCCAGACGAGAGGATGAGACATTGAACAGATTGAAACTTACCTCACTTGAACTGGGATTGGGGAAAGGCCTTGACAACTGCAAGGAACCGCTCATATCCAGTTTCCGCTCACGGAAGTAAAATAATTGTAAAGTTTGCTTAGCGGATGACGGCAATGAATAACTTTTTATTTGCTTCATATCAACCAAA
>JAYUHI010000095.1:0-5717 GCA_043767095.1 Bacteroidota bacterium | reverse complement strand
TGGTGATCGGCAGTTTGATGGTGATCAAAAATAATTTCAAGGCATTAGTAATAAATCACATCATCGTTATTATTGGAATGCTAATGGTTGGCGTTGGCACCTGGGTGTTTGAAGAGAAATGGATTGATGCACCCACGTGGATGGTGCTGGTAGGCATGGGCCTTTACTTCGGATATATTCAATTCAACAGCATTTTTTTCGACCGGTTGATCGCCACTTTTAAATATGTGAGCACAGTAGGCTTCCTGATTTACTTAGCCGATTCGTTTGGCTACGTGGGGAGTGTTGGCGTTTTGCTATATAAAGAATTCGGGCAGGCCAATTTAAGCTGGCTGAGTTTTTTCATTCAATCCAGTTACATACTGGCCATTTCAGGAAGTGTGTTAATGGGTTGCTCGTTGATTTATTTTGTATTTAAGTTTTCGTCATTGAAAAAATCACCTTCAATTTAGCCCATCCAGGGTAAGTCATCATTCTTCGTTTTGGTAACTCCGGCAGCATAACGCATGAATCGTTGAAGCTGACTTTCCACTGGGAATACCACCAGCGTAATACCCAACTGGATCAAAAATTCTACTACCGGTGAACTCTTAAATTCTATGAATGAGTCAATTCCCGTTTCAATGAACTGGATGAGTAAAATTACAGTGAGAAGGGAGAGAACCTGGCTTATTACCTGGTAGCGCTCATTACTTCGGCTGAGTTTTATGGATATCACAACCAGTATGGTGAAGAATGTAAACTCCAAAGCATAGAACCACCAACGTTTCCAGTAGTAAGGGAGCACCTCAAAAGCCACTAACTCAACATTCGATTCCTTACCCAGGATATCGCGCGACTGAACGGCAAGCTGATACTCTCCGGGCGGCAGGTAAGAAAAAGTAATGACATTGTTAACATTAGACCAGACCGACCAGTCTTTGTTGAGCCCCTCGACACGGTATCGGAATTCGGTAGCCCGGAAGCCTGTATAATTGGGCTGCGTGAACTCAAATGACACCACATTTTCCGATTGGTCGATGCGGAGGTTCTTCCCTTCCAATAATTTTATTTGATCGCCTTTAACATCGCGGAGGAAAAGGGGATGGAAGGTTTCTGCCTGTTCATTTATTGGGTTGGTGAATTTGTACAACTCATTGTTGGCCGTTACCAACCATAAGCCAGTGCCATCGCTTGTGGGGCTTATGTAACGCAGGTTGGGGAATAAACCCAGCCATTCTAGTTTAAAGTTTTGGTTTTTTTTACCTTGGGCGCTCCACCGGTGGCCGTCATTAAACCAGAAATCTTCGGCCGAGGCAAAATATTTCTTTGGCCCTGGCTTGGAATCATTCACGAAGCCTTTTCCTTTATCATATCGAAAGAATTTGCCTGAAGCAGCAATAAAAACTTCAGGGCCAAGGGCAAGGCCCACCGTTTCGTCAAACAAAGGGTTTTGAATGGGCAAGGCTTGAAAGGCCGTAACGGCATCATCGGCCAATTCCATTTTATAAACCTGGCTCTTTCCACAGAACCAAATGTTTTGCTCATCGTCTTCAAAAATATAACTGATGTAATCGTGCAGGGAGTCCACATAATGGGTTTCCCTCCAATTATTATTGATTGGTGCAAGTGATACCGTTCGGTCATCGTAGGTGGAAATCAATAATTGGTTGAGGGCTGTGGAGTGGAATACATAACGAACCGGTTCCTCAACGATAAGCTCACCCTTTAGTTCATTCAACCAATAAGCGCCACCAAGCCCGGCCACAATTATTTTTCCGTTTACCTCAAGCAGTTGGGTAACTTTTCCATCAATGCCTTCCACTTTTTGAAAGACGTATTGCCGGCTCTTCAGAATTTTTTTAGTCGTTTTAATTACCGGTTGAATTTTAGGTTTATCGGTTGCCTTTGTTGTGACAGTTTTTTCTTCGGTATTTTTTTTGCTCTTTAGAAATCCAAACAATTTTTTCCGGGTCTTTTCTTTTTGCGGTACGGGTGTGATATTTGTTTTAACAGGCGATTGAATAATCTGGATCGTTTCATATTGTTCTTCGGTCTTTAGATAATAAAGTCCAAGCGAAGTGCCGACAAAGAGCTTCCCGTCAATTTCCTTTACGCAGATCAGGTTGCCGGAGAGGCCTGGGTAATGATTGAATGACCGGAAAGGCAAGAAGGGGGCAATTCTAGAAAAGCCATACTCATGAGTGGCCCAAACCCCTTTGTTCTTGTCGGTGAAGAGTGCAGTAACTTCATTGTCGGGCAAGCCCATGTAGTAGTCTATAATTTCCTGGGTAGCACCCGTTTTGATGTTTACAAATATTATCCCGCCCTTAAGTGTGCCAATGGCGAGCAGGTCTTCGTTCACCAAACTACCATTAACCAAAATATGGTGCTCCAGATATTCATTATCGGTAAGCGGTATTGGATTGATAATATCAGGTGTTTGGAAACGAAAAAGTTTTCCTTCCTCTGTTCCCAGAATGCTTTCTTTGCCTCCGGCATGTGCGGCACTAAATACCAGCGTTTGGCCGTCAGGCAAGGCAAAGTCGGGCATCACCATCGCTCCATTAACAATTCGTTGCAAGCCACTTTGTATGGTGGTGGCATAGAGTTTTTCACCGATAGAGTATAACCCGGTAAACAGGTTTTCATCTCCTGTAACAAGAGTTGTTTTGTCGATTTGGTGCAACAGGATAGAGTAACTAAAAACCTCATTTTCGTTGCAGAAAAATATTTTGTCGTCCACCTTAATAGAAGAGAAAACATTGGGCCTGGTGGAGATCAGTTGGAATTCGTGGGCCTTGCCGTTGGTGGGGCCAAGCTTCCCAAACCCGAATGAACCACCTGCAAATATTTCGTTCCCTGAAGAAGTAAGAGTGTACACGCTGCCAGGCGTGGGGATCAACCTCCAGCTATTCCCGTCAAATTCAAGAATGCCGTTTCTGTTCGTAAAGTAAATTACCCCTAATTCATCCTGGGTTATTCCCACACTGCGCGGATCGATTTTTTCATCGGGAGGAGGCAAGTTGGTGACGAAAAAATTTCCGGTTTGAGCGGGTAACTGAGTGGCCAACAATAATAGAACCGAGGCAAAAATCCGGCAACAAGTCATCATCTTTAGGTTAAGTGAATTCATCTACTTTAAGAGAAGCGATCAGGCAACGTAACAGCCGGGTAGAGACAAACCTGGCAAAGATATGGCATAACCGCGAACGGCTAAAATAGTTATCGTTGGTTATCATGGGAAAAAAGGGTAGCTTTATTTACAGGAATCATTAAGCCTGGTATTAACCAAACCAATTACTATGAACTTCAAGCCCGAATTTGAAACCAAAAACCCTCACGATGCCAACTATGAATCGGTTGTTAAGTACATGACTCCTGTAGGCAAATTGATCACTTTCAGGCCAGACCAGTCCATCCAGGAAGTAATCGCTACTATTATCGAGAAAAAAATTTCGGGCGCTCCCGTGCTCGATGAACACCGCCACCTGGTGGGGATGATTTCTGAAAAGGACTGCCTCCGGATAATTGTCGATCAAGCCTATCACAACTTGCCGGCCGAATCGCGAAAAGTTTCCGATTACATGACTGTCAACATGCACAAGCTCTCGCACAATACCAATGTAGTGGAGGCGGCCATTGAATTTCTGAATTCTCCCGTAAGAAGGTTTCCCATTATTGAGAACGGAACCCTGATTGGCCAGGTGAGCCGCAGGGATATTTTAAAAGCCGCCCAGAATATCAAGAGCACTACCTGGTAATTTAACCTTCCTGTTTATGTTACTCACCTTTCCCTGAACAGGGGAGTGGATGACAGTTTTGTAATTGAAATTTTTTGTGTAGCCCTGTAAGGGCTTCATCAATAAACACTGGGTGAAGCCCAGTGGTACCGATAACTGAGTAATAGAAAGCCCTGAAAGGGAGGAATCATTTCGCCCCTTCAGGGCTTTAATTCAAGTACATTAGCCACGCAGGACTTCGCCCTGCGTTTTGATACTGCGCCCCTGCCTGTCCGGCAGGCTTTCAGGGCTAACCGAAAGAAAAATACACCCATACCATTTCAAAATCCTACTTACAAAACTGTCGTACACCTGAACAGGGAAAGTGCATTTGTATTACAAAGCCGCAATCGTAATTTTGCCGGTCAATTTCAATACTCCATGTTCGACAGTCTAAGTCTCAAACTCGAGAAAGCATTTCAAACCCTGAAAGGCCAGGGCAGGATCACAGAAATTAACGTGGCCGCCACTATCAAAGAAATCCGCAAGGCCTTGATTGATGCCGATGTGAATTTTAAAGTAGCCAAGGAGGTGACAGATGAGATCAAAGAAAAAGCGATTGGCCAAAATGTACTCACTGCCATTTCGCCCGGTCAGCTGTTAGCTAAAATCACCAACGATGAACTCACTCTCCTTATGGGTGGACAAAGTGAGGATATAAAAATTGAGGGAAACCCGGCTGTTATTTTAATTTCAGGTTTGCAGGGTTCTGGTAAAACTACATTCAGCGGCAAGCTGGCCAGCTACCTGAAACGACAAGGGCGACAAGTATTATTAGTTGCTTGTGATATTTATCGTCCGGCAGCTATTGATCAATTAAAAGTGCTGGGTGAACAAGTGGGAGTCGAGGTTTATGCTGAACCCGAAACTAAGGATGTGGTGAAGATTGCTAAGGCAGCGCTTGAACACGCAAAGAAAAATAACCATCGCATTGTGATTGTCGATACCGCAGGCCGGCTGGCAGTGGATGAACAGATGATGGATGAAATAGCCAATCTGAAAAAGGCGCTGAATCCGTCAGAAACTTTATTTGTGGTTGACTCAATGACGGGCCAGGACGCGGTGAACACAGCCAGGACTTTTAATGAGCGGCTGAATTTTGATGGTGTAGTGCTCACTAAACTGGATGGCGATACGCGCGGAGGGGCAGCACTTTCGATCAGGAGAGTGGTAGAGAAGCCAATCAAGTTCATCAGTTCAGGCGAAAAGATGGATGCCCTCGATCGATTCTTTCCCGACCGGATGGCAGGCAGAATATTAGGGATGGGTGATGTGGTGTCGCTCGTGGAAAAAGCCCAGCAAACTTTTGACGAAGAAGAAACAGCCCGGCTGACTAAGAAATTTCGGAAGAACCAGTTTGATTTTAATGATTTCCTTTCTCAACTGGAGCAGGTAAAGAAAATGGGAAATATGAAAGACATGCTGAGTATGATTCCAGGCATGGGCAAGGCCATGAAAGGTGTGGACATTGACGACAATTCTTTCAAGCCGGTTGAAGCCATCATCAAGTCCATGACGCGCCAGGAGCGCGAAAGCCCCGAAATCCTCAATCCCAACCGGAAAAACCGTATTGCCAAAGGAAGCGGACGCACCCTTCAGGAAGTGAACCAATTGCTAAAACAATTTGAGGAGATGAAGAAAATGATGAAGACTATGAATAAAATGGGTGGCAATAAGCGGGCATTGGCTGCTTTGAACCCATTTGGCCGGTAGGATTTAACTTTGGAGCGGTTATGATAAAATTCTTTTCGGATTTCATAAACTTTCTGTTCTGCTCAATCGTTAGAAGAACAGTAGTTTACAGGTTTATTAGGTCCAATGAAGTAGGTCCAATGAAGAGTGCCTTGGTTAATTTCCGGGGCACTCTTCTTGTTTTGTTTAATTGAGGCATTCATTTTGTTTAATCCGATAAAATTTAAAAACGCAGACTATGAAAAACACAATCAAAATTTATTT
>JAYUHI010000094.1:0-5725 GCA_043767095.1 Bacteroidota bacterium | reverse complement strand
GGTGCTGTGATTACCAAACAATTTTGCTGAACTTTGTTACCTGTATTTTCCGCGAGCCTTCAAAAGTTTTAGCCTGCGGATTTAAGGTATTAACTATTATCGTTAACGAATCACACGGAAATTCTTACTTTTACATCCTCAATTTTAAAATCATGAAAGCAATTCTTTTATTCTTAGGTGGCGTGGGGTTTCAGGAAATCTTACTGATCGGGTTGTTCGTGCTGGTATTCTTCGGGGCAAAAAAAATCCCTGAATTTATGAAAGGCCTGGGAAAAGGTGTTCGTGAATTCAAAGATGCCATGAGCAACGTGAAAAGTGAAATAGAAAGCCCGGTCAAAGAAGCCGAGCGCAAGATTGAAGACGGCAAGTAAGATTGAAAACCTTTCCGGATTACGCTGCTCTCCGGCATAATCTCTATGCGGGGTTGGACACGTGCATCAACCGTGTCGCCTACCATCTTTCGCAAATAAAAAACAAACAGCACCTGAATGCTTTTCTCGAAGTATATGAAGAGGAAGCATTAGCCTGCGCTGCAATTGTTGATCAGAAAATCAAAAACGGAATTGCCGGTAAACTGGCCGGCCTGGTGGTAGGCCTCAAAGATGTTTTGAGTTACCGGAATCACCCGCTGCAGGCCGGCAGCAAAATACTTACTGGTTTTATCACCCAATACAATGCCACGGTTGTTCAACGCTTGCTTGATGAAGATGCAATTATTATTGGCAGACAGAATTGCGATGAATTTGCCATGGGCTCCTCCAATGAAAACCCAACCTTCGGGCCTGTACTTAATGACATAGATAACTCGCGCGTGCCAGGTGGTTCATCGGGTGGATCGGCCGTTGCCGTGATGGCAGATATGTGCCAGGTTTCACTTGGGTCTGACACGGGTGGATCGGTGCGCCAGCCTGCCGCCTTTTGTGGAATAGTCGGGTTGAAGCCCACGTACTCCCGCCTGTCGCGGTTTGGCCTGGTGGCTTATGGATCGTCTTTCGATTGTATCGGGATTTTCTCTAAACATGTATCCGACTGCGCCCTGGTTTTGGAAGTTATTGCCGGCCCCGATGAATTTGACAGCACGGTTTCCCATCAACCGGTGCCTCATTACCGGGAAGAGTTAGCGAAGCGAAAAGGAAAAAAATACAACATCGCATTCATGCGCGACACGATGGAGAGCCGGGCACTTCAACCGGAGATTCGCTCTTGCATGATTGAAACAATGGAGAAGTTAAAATCATCCGGTCACTCCGTTTCGTCCATTGATTTTCCGCTGAATGAGTATGTGCTTCCCACGTATTACATCCTGGCCACAGCCGAAGCCAGCTCGAATCTTTCCCGTTTCGATGGTGTGCGTTACGGGCACCGAAGCCCCCAAACGACAGACGTGAATTCTCTGTACAAAAAAACCCGCACGGAAGGTTTTGGTTTGGAAGTGCAGCGAAGGATATTGCTTGGCACCTTTGTGCTTAGTTCTGATTACTTCGATGCCTACTATCATAAAGCCCAGCAGGTGCGCAGGCTCATCCGCGATAGTTTGAAAAAAATCTTTCAGGAATTTGATTTTGTTTTGATGCCCGTTACACCCACCACCGCTTTCAAAATCGGGGAACATTCCGGCAACCCTGTTGAAATGTATTGGGCCGATTTGTTCAGCGTGCAAGCCAACGTAGCCGGTGTGCCGGGAATATCAATTCCTTGTGGTTTCGATAATCTTGGTTTGCCAATTGGATTGCAGTTGCTGGCGGATGATTTTAATGAGGCGGGGCTTTTGGCGTTAGCTTCGGAAATGCTGGAAGGAAAATAAGCTACAGAGTCACCCTCCTTTGCACGTCCCGAATTTTTGAACCACAATAGAAACATAGGCACATAGGTTTTCACACCTGCCTGCCGGACAGGCACGGTAGTTTTGGCACGTTAACCTATGTGTGCATTTCTATGTGTCTATGTAATCTATGTGGTTCAAAATTTCCTTTCACAAAATTCCTAATAGAACCCACTATTTAATCCGGTTATACTTCTTCAGCACCACAATCAACCGATCATGCGGGATCGCATACACCTTATTTCCGTTTACCCCCTCCATGGTTTCAGCCGCGATCATCGCGTTAACTATCGCTTCCTCAGTGGCTGACGCTGTTGCTTCAAAGATGGGATTGATTTTTTCATTCGGCAGCATTTCCAGATGAGCAATGCCTTCATCTTTCGATGCTTCGGGATTGGCTGTTGAAAAAGCAATAAAAATATCCCCTGAAGAATTTCCACCGCGCCCGCCCACTACGCCAATGCCCAGCGACACTCGCTTCACCACCCGCTCCAGTTGATGCGGCAGCAGGGGAGCATCGGTAGCCACCACCACAATGATTGATCCTTGATCTGCATCTGGCTTTGCTGCATAGGGGAGGAGGTCAGTAATTTCTTTCCCTACGGGAACGCCCGCAATCTGAAGCAACGATCTTCTTCCATAATTAGCCTGCACCAAAACTCCAACGGTGTAACCACCATCTTTCACATCTAATTTTCTGGAAGAAGTACCTGTTCCACCTTTAAATTGGTGCGCGATCATGCCGGTGCCACCGCCCACATTCCCTTCACGGATAGAACCGCTGGTTGCACTTTCCATCGCTTCAAACACATGTTCCTTTTTTACATGAAAGCCATTGATGTCGTTCAGAAAACCGTCCCATGTTTCAGCCACAACCGGCAGGCTGATGTCGCCTGAGTATTCGCTGCCTTTAACTTTCTTCATGTACCATTCAATCACGGCATCGCGCACAACCCCCACACTGTGTGTGTTGGTGATGAGGATGGGTGACCCCAACCCCCCCGATTCTTTCACCCATGTGGTTCCGGTCATTTCGCCATTTCCATTTAAAGTAAACCAGGCCGCGAACACCCGCTCGAGCGAAGCTTTGCCTTTTGGGAAGATGGCTGTTACGCCTGTGCGAACAGGGCCTTTGCCCACCACAAGTTTTCCACTTCCTTCAACCAATGTTTTGTATCCTACTTCCACTCCGGCTACATCGGTGATGGCATTGAACTTTCCTGGTGTTCCTTCAAACGGAATGCCCAGGTCGCGGGCACGGGGTTTCGCGGGTTGAGCCATCGAAGAAATGCAGATGATAAGAGTTGCTGCGAGAACTGAGACACATTTATTTTTCATACGATTTTTTTTCGCTAGATTATTTTGAGGAAGTAAAGAATCACCCGGTTTAGTAAAATTTTGAACCACATAGGACATAGATACATAGGTTTCACATAGCAAATTACTTTTCTATGTGTGCCCTTCTATGTGAACTATGTCCTATGTGGTTCAAATTCAAACTTTTTCGTAAGGCTCAACAATTCCTCCCGTATTATGTTTAGCCCTTTCCGTAATTGTGCTTGTGAAATAATAAGCGGACTCAGCACCCGGATTACATTGCCCGAAGTTCCCGCACTGATAATGAGTAATCCTTTTTTCGCACACGCGTTAATCAATGCTTTGCACAAACCGGCATCGGGTTGGTTTGGATCGTTGTCCTTGACCAGTTCAAATGCTACCATAGCACCGAGTCCGCGCACATCGCCAATGGCATAACATTCAAGCTGAAGTTGTTTAAAAAAATCCATCACCGTTTTTCCAACTTTTTCACCTTTGCTGTTCAGGTCGATGTCCTTCATGTATTGGATAGTGGATAGCGAAGCCGCGCAAGCAACCGGGTTGCCCAAGTAAGTCCCGCCCAACGTTCCCTTCGTTGTCTTGTCCATCACATCAGCCCGGCCAATCACGGCCCCGATCGGCATGCCGCTGCCCATCGATTTCGCCCACGTGGAGATGTCAGGAACAATACCGTAATGTTCGTAAGCACTCCATTTTCCTGTCCGGCAGAAGCCGGTTTGCACCTCATCGAGTATCAATAGAATCCCTTTCGATTTACAGATGCGATAAAGTTCTTTCACATATTTTTTAGGAGTCACCACAAAGCCTCCTTCACCCTGAACCAATTCCATGATCACCGCTGCTACGTTAGACGAATCAACCATAGTCTGCAAATAATTTCCAAACGACTCCAGCTCACGATCAACAAATTGTTCCATCGTGAGTCCGTCATTCCGTCTATAATAATCCGGGAAAGGGATGCGATAAACTTCAGGGGCAAAGGGACCGCACCCGATTTTATATCCGGTCTTGCTGGTGAGGGTCATGCCCAATAACGTGCGGCCATGAAATCCGCCAGTAAAACAAATGATGCCTTGCTTTCCGGTTGCCTGCCGGGCAATCTTCACCGCATTCTCAACAGCTTCCACGCCTGAGTTGGTCAGCATTACTTTCGTCTTGCGCCCATGCGGTAGTAATTTGGCCAGTACTTCGCACAATTCTACATACGGCTCATAGATGGAAACCGGGAAGCAGGCATGAATCAGTTTTCTTGATTGCTTCACGATAGCATCAACCACAGGTTCGGGGCAATGGCCGGCATTCAACACGCCAATGCCACCAGCAAAATCAATGTAACGTTTGCCATCCATATCTTTCGTGAACGCACCCTTGGCCGAGGCAATAGTCAGCGGACTAAACATGCCCATGCCTTCGGGAACAATGGCATTTCTCCGGGCGATGAGTTTCTCTGACTTTTTCATATGGGTTGATTAGGTTTCAGATTACGTCATCGCCTTCCTCAACATATCAATACTCTCAGGCACGGCCGTAAAGGCATCGGCTTTCCCTTCAAACTCCAATGAAATGTAGCCTTGATAATTAACTTTTCTGAGGATGCTGATGATCCGCTTGTAATCCAGATCAAGGGTGTACCACTCACCGCCTCCGTTATATGTTTTGGCTTGCACAAAACTGGTATAAGGCGCAATCATTTCAAGTTTCGAATAGGGGTCTTCAAGAAAATTTCCGGTGTCCATCAAGAGGCTCAACCAGGGAGAATCTATGGCTTTCTTTATGCGCAACATCCCTTCCGGTGTGGAGCACAAGCCCCAGTGATTTTCGAGGGCCAGCAGCACACCGTTCTCTTCCGCAGTGGGCAGGCATTGCTGAATGCTGTCGATGCACCATTTAAAACCATCGTCTTCGGTGTAGCCCGGTAAAATGGGTTCAATGCCCCGGTTCTTCATCAACTCGTCAAAGGATTGAATGGTATTCCATCTTCCTGAATTTAAACGCAAGCAGGGTATCCCCATTTTTGCAGCCAGGGCTATGCACTTTTTGGTATGTTCAATTTCTTTTTTTAAAAATTCTTTATCGGGCGACACGAAACTTTGATGGATGGAAAGGCATGTGAACGCAATGCCATTTATAAAAGCATGTCTCTTTAATTTCTGAATGTAGGCGTTGTCTTCACTTTCCATTTGCCTATGTAAAATATCGATGCCCTCAACCCCAATGCGGGCAGCTTCATCAATTACTTTTTCAATGGGAAATTTCTCCTTTTTGAAGTGCCAGTACGAATAAGAGGATATACTTAGTTTGATGCGGGGGTTTGCTTTTGCTTGGGCCCTCGCAACTCCTGGCAATAGAATAGTAGCCGATACTGCCACAGTACTGTTTTGTATAAAAGCACGTCTTGAAAATTTCATGACTATGAAAATTGGTTTATCAAACTTAAGGGATTAAGATGAAACCACATGCCTGGAATTTAATTCAGGAATTTAAGGCAATAGGACTCGGGGCTTTTTTATTTAAATGCTTCGTACTTATACGGATTAATCCCGCATTCTTTAATGAGCGTCTTTA
>JAYUHI010000093.1:0-13666 GCA_043767095.1 Bacteroidota bacterium | reverse complement strand
TGGCAACCTTGCCGAGTTTGCAATTAAATGATGTTCGCATTTCACCACAGTTGGTAAGTGATAATGACCGAATGTTGACTGGAGGATTTTATGGAGAGATTGATTTGAGTTATGATGCCGCCATTGCCCAGGAAAAGAATGGGAGACCATTTGATATAGTAAGCATTCGTCCCATCCAATTGTCACAGCGCAATGTTTTAGAAATTCTTTTTAAAGGTCGCTCACTTTTTACTGACATTGAATGGAAAGATTTTCTCATCCGAAGTATTGGTTTGGAGCCATTGGCACTTACTGACCGAGCCAAGAATTTAGTTTTGCTACGCATGGTGCCCTACGTTGAACGCAATTACAACATGGTTGAATTAGGTCCGCGCGGAACAGGTAAAAGTCACTTATATCAGCAGATTTCTCCTTATGCTCATTTAGTTTCTGGAGGTAAAACAACAGTAGCAAAAATGTTTGTTAGTTTAGCTTCGGGAGAAAGAGGATTGGTTTGTCATTATGATGTGATCTGCTTTGATGAAGTATCAGGCGTTTCTTTTGATCAGAAAGATGGGGTCAACATCATGAAGGGTTATATGGAAAGCGGTGAGTTCAGCCGTGGTAAAGAACCCATTCGTGCCGATGGTGGAATTGTGTTAGTAGGAAATTTTGATGTTGATGTTGAACATCAGCAACGCATCGGTCATTTATTAGGGCCGCTTCCACCGGAAATGCGTGATGATACTGCGTTCATGGATCGCATACATGCTTTCGCACCGGGTTGGGATTTCCCAAAACTAAATAAAGAATTTTTTACAGAGCATTTTGGATTAGTATCCGATTTCCTTGCTGAATGTTGGACACGCTTGCGCGACACAAGCAGACTTTCATCAGTGCTGCCGCGAATACATTTTGGTGGTGCATTATCAGGTCGTGATACAACAGCAGTGCATAAAACAATAAATGGGTTACTCAAACTTATGCAACCCTATCCCGATGTACCTATCACAGATGAATTGTTGGAATGGGCAGTGAAGTATGCTTTGGAATGTCGCAGAAGAGTTAAGGAGCAACAGAAAAGAATTGGTGCGGCAGAATTTCGCAATACCCATTTTAGTTACTCCATTGGTAATGATGGAGTGGAAACATTCGTAAGCACGCCTGAGTTACGCAGTGAAAACACTATAGGTGAAGACCCGCAACCACCTGGACAAATTTGGGCATTGAACACCGGTGGTCAAGACGAAAGTGCAGGGCTTTACAAAATCGAAGTCAACATAGGGCCCGGCAATGGTGTACGAATCCTGAATAAACCTGCTCCGCCCCCATTCCATGAAAGTGTAAGCTATGCCGAACAAAATCTTTATTCCCGATGTAAAGAACTGCTCGGTGACCGAGATCCTCGTTCGCATGAATATTCTATTCAACTTCGCTCATTTGATGCAGTAAAAACGGGGGCTGGTTTAGGAGTTCCGGTTTTGATGACTATGTGCAGTGCCATGCTTGAAAAAAATTGCAAAGGAGGATTGGTAATAGTTGGTTCCCTTAACCTCGGTGGTTCAGTGGATACAGTTTACAACGCAATCAATGTTGCAGAACTTGCAATAGAAAAAGGGGCAAGCACTTTGTTAATTCCAGTCAATGCCCGCAAACAACTTAATGACCTTTCAGACGAAATGATAACTAAAATAAACATTCAATACTACACAGATTTGAAAGATTGTTTGTTGAAGGCGTTAATGGAGTGAACGTGCATTATCCTCAAATTCTTTATAGGTATACAAAATTTGAAAACCATCAGAAGTCCCAAAGACAATAAAATTGAAGTGTTAAAAGTTAGTTGACCCATGCATTGGTTCTCGGTTACTTGTCCAGTTAAAAACATGGTATATGGCGGATTCCCAAAAGTCAACTTGATATATTTCGGGAATAGGCATATTAGGGTCTCCAACCTTCCGAAGTTGGAAACCTTCCCAATCTTATCCACCGCTCAAACCACCTTCGCGCAATCCATCCGGTAAATTTCACGCAAGCCATTTTATTCCCTTGCGATTGACCGGACACGTCTATATTTAGCCCACAATAACTAAACCTATGATCAGATCAATACAACTTATCGGCCTAATGCTCCTCAGCTTTTCGGCCCTGGCACAAACCCTCAACATGGACAAACTCAAGGGCATGAACGCCCGAAGCATTGGCCCGGCCGGCATGAGCGGACGAATCACGGCCATCGATGCAGTCATTTCAAGTCCTGATATTATTTATGCCGGCTCCGCTTCGGGCGGATTGTGGAAGAGCACCAGTGGAGGTATTAACTGGGAGCCACTTTTCGATAAAGAGAACGTGATGAGCATTGGCGCCATCGCCATTCAACAAGATAATCCATCCGTAATTTGGGTTGGCACAGGCGAAGGCAACCCACGCAACAGTTTGAATGGCGGTTATGGTTTATATAAAAGTTTGGATGCAGGCAAAACCTGGAAACTGTTAGGCCTGGAGAAAACACGGCACATCCACCGCATCATCATCGACCCAAAAAATCCCAATACCGTTTACATTGGCTCCATCGGTTCACCGTGGGGCGATCACCCGGAGCGCGGTGTTTACAAAACGGAAGACGGTGGTCAGACTTTCAAGCAAGTACTTTTTGTGGATAACAAAACGGGATGTGCTGAACTGATTATGGATCCAACCAATCCCAATAAACTTTTCGCCTCCATGTGGGAGCACCGCAGACAGCCATGGATTTTTAAATCGGGTGGGGCGGGTTCCGGGTTGCATGTGACCTACGATGGTGGGAAAAGCTGGAAGAAAATTACCAGCAAAGAAGGTTTGCCCGAAGGCGACCTGGGGCGCATGGGTTTAGCCATTGCCCGCAACAAACCCGATGTAGTGTATGCACTGATCGAAGCAAAGAAGAATGCGCTTTATCGTTCCGATGATGGCGGAGGCAAGTGGAACAAAGTGAACGAGAAAGATGAAATTGGGAACAGGCCTTTTTATTACTTTGAGATTTATGTGGACCCGAAAAATGAGAACAGAGTATATTCGATTTTCTCTGGCATCAACATAAGTGAAGACGGGGGAAAATCTTTCCGTTCTCTTCTCGATGCAGGCTTTGGCGGCATACACCCCGATCATCATGCTTTTTGGATCAATCCGGAAAATCCTAAAATGATTATTGATGGCAACGATGGTGGCCTGAATATCAGTTATGACATGGGCAAGAACTGGCGGTTCATTGAAAACATTCCGGTGGGTCAGTTCTATCACGTTAATGTGGACATGGATCATCCATACAATGTGTATGGCGGCATGCAGGACAATGGTTCGTGGGTGGGCCCGGCCTATGTGTGGCGAAATGCGGGCATCCGCAATTCATATTTTCAGGAGGTTGCTTTTGGCGATGGCTTTGATGTGTCGCCCGACCCGGACAACAGTCGTTATGGTTACGCTATGAGTCAGGGTGGAGCGCTGTCGCGTTATGACAGGCAGACCGGGTTTAGTCAATCCATCCGGCCAACTCACCCTGATGTGAATATTAAACTGCGTTTCAATTGGAATGCCGGGTTCATTCAAGACCCTTACGATGAAGGCACCATTTATTATGGAAGTCAATACTTGCACAAGAGCATCGACCGGGGAACAACCTGGCAAATTATTTCTCCTGATTTAACAACCAATGATCCATCCAAACAAAAACAGTTTGAGACAGGAGGCTTAACGATTGATGACACCGGTGCTGAGAACCATTGCTCCATCATTTCCATTTCAGTCAGCTCCATTGAGAAGGATGTAATCTGGGTTGGCACGGATGATGGGCGTGTGCAACTGACCCGCGATGCCGGGAAAACATGGACGGATATGACGCCTAAGATTGCAGGGCTTCCAAAAAATGCGTGGATACCGCAACTGCGAACGTCCACTTTTAAAATAGGCGAAGCCTTTGTGGTGGTGAACAACTACCGCCAATTTGATTACAAGCCATACGTTTTCCGCACCCGCGATTATGGGCAGACATGGGAAAGTTTGGTTACCGCAGCACAAGTGGGCGAGAATAATTACACGCTCTCGGTTCAGCAGGACTTGGTTGAACCTAAACTTTTTTTCCTCGGCACTGAAAATGGATTATGGGTGAGCATTGATGATTGCAAAACCTGGACCCGGTGGACGAACGGCTACCCTGCAGGATTGTCCACGATGGATATTGTTATACACCCACGCGAACATGACTTGGTGCTGGGAACATTTGGACGTGCTTTTTATGTGTTGGATGACATCCGGCCCTTGCGAGAATTGGTGAAGAGCGGTGGCAACGCACTCAATGAAACAGTGAAAATATTTAACCCCTCCGATGCCTACATTGTTTACACTCAACAACCCGAAGGAATTCGTTTCGATGCCGATGCCATGTTTAACGGACAGAACCGCCCAACGGGAGCATTGATCTCTTTGGTTATAAATAAGCCCGAAGATCCAGCGAAGAAAGAGGAAGTGTCCGCTGCAACACCAGAAAAAAAGAATGACAAAGGAAAAAGCACGGATAAAAATCCGTCAGCCAAACCAGATGCAGCAACCGAGAAAAAACCGGAGACCCCTAAAGTAAAATCCGACTCCGTTAAAATTGAAGTGGTTAACTCTAAAGGGGAAGTGATCCAAACCATCAAACAAAAGACTCCGGAAGATAATGGCCTGACCAGAATAAGCTGGAATTTGAGAGAGAAAAGTGAGCCACAACCCAATCGTCAAACTAGCCCAGGTGGAGCGGGTGGTGGCGGAGGAGGCGGTGGTGGCTTCGGATTTGGCGGTGGACCAGTGGTGCTTCCAGGTAGCTATAAACTCCGCGTGTGGTTTGCAGGCAAGAAAGATTCAACCATGGTGAACGTGAAGAGCGATCCCCGGTTTAATTTTTCAGAGGCGGAAATCGAAGCCCGTTATAATCTGTTGAAAGATTTACAGAAGCTCACTAAAGTAACATCTGATGGAGTGAAGTGCTTGAAAGAATCTGTGGCCGTTGTGGAAGACTTCGAAAAGAAAATTAAAGATTTGAAGCGCACCGATTTGAAAGACGCTGAAACGAAGACCAAAGCCATGAAAGATTCTTTAACCAGCGTTATGGATTTTATTTTCGGCAAGGAAGACAAACGCCAGGGACTTACCCGCACCAGCGACTCCAGGCTATCTTTTATTGGCAGGGCAAGTGGATTTATTGGATCAGCGACCGGACCAATTAATGATACCGACCGCAGAGTATTCTCACAAGCAGAAGGAAAAATCAATGAAGTTATTATCAGGGTAAATTCCTTCTACGACACACAATGGAAAACCTACCGTGGTGAAATGGAGAAAGTGAATGTGTCATTGTTTAAAGATTACCAGCCGTTGAAAAATTAGTAAACAGCAGGTATTTTTTAGCCTCATGACTATTTGATACATGTTACTGAAAATCCAGTTTGATTCTTAATCACTTTGTTCAGGGGTTAAAGCAAAAAAAAGGCGCCAGATCACTCAAGTGTTCTGGCGCCCGGCATGCCAACGGATTTACTAAAGATTCACCAAAGGGTCTTTTCCAAATAACTCCCGCCTTTTTTCGGCTTGGGTTTTATGGACGAAGAGTTCCTCAAACTCCGTGTAATATTTTTTCACTTTTTTACTAAACCTGGACTTTTTTAAGTCAAGGTCTGGCTCGCGAATAGCCCTCAATGTTTGAATTGCTTCCATAGACAAATGATTTATTATTTAGATTAAAGATTAAAGCCTTAAGCATTGATGTGCTAAATTAAGCAAAAATGTCAAATTAGTTAACCTTCCCGTAACAAAAACTTAATGGCCTTTACCCTACTCAATGACAGATACAATAGCCTTCAACGGTTAAAAAACAATGGAAATCAGGTCATTATAGGTTGGGGAAGGGTTCCTAAAATTTTATGGGTTCTTGTTATTTTTTGCCTTGGGTCAACCCTAAAAAGTCAAAATCCGATTTCAGAAAAGAGTGCAATCCCCAGCCATCCCCGGATTTTGCTCTTAAAAAATGATGAGAAAGCAATCCTGAGCAAAATAAAATCCGACAGTTCCCTGGAGTCTATTCACAAGATCATCCTCAAAGAATGCGACAAGTTGCTGTTAGTTCCTGTCTCAGAAAGAAAGCTGAAAGGAAGAAGATTATTAGAGGTTTCCAGGGAAGCCTATCGCAGGATTTTCTTCCTGTCGTATGCCTGGCGAACCACTCAAAATCAAAAATATTTTACCCGAGCAGAAAAGGAACTTCTGGCGGTGTGTTCATTCACTGATTGGAACCCATCGCATTTTTTAGACGTAGCCGAAATGACTACCGCAGTATCGATTGGCTATGATTGGCTCTTCAACTCCCTGTCCGCTGCATCAAAAGCCAACATCAGAAAAGCAATCATGACTAAAGGGATTAAACCCTCATTGGACGCCAACAATAATTCCTGGTTATCGGCCGCTACCAACTGGAACCAGGTGTGCAATGCAGGAATTACATTGGGCGCTCTGGCCGTTTTTGAAGATGACCCTAAACTTTGTTCTGAACTTATTAACCGGGCATTAAGCTCCATTCCAAAAGCGATGCAAGAATATGGCGTTGATGGAAATTACCCGGAAGGATTCGGCTATTGGAGCTATGGAACGACATACAACGTGCTGCTTCTGAGTGCGCTTGAAAAAGTATTCCAGTCCGATTTTGGATTGACAGAAAAAAATGGGTTCATGAAAACTCCGTATTACATGCTACATATCACTGGGCCTTCGGGGTTGGGTTTTAATTATTCTGACAATGCCGCAAAAGGGAATTTAAATCCCGCCATGTTTTGGTTTGCCAACCGGCTGAATGAGCCATCCCTTCTTTATGTAGAAAAAAAATACCTGGCCATAAATAAAAACTTGCACCGGGTTCGTGAGTTACCGGCATTGATAATTTGGGGGAAGGCCAATACCCTGAACAATTCTACGTTGCCGAAGCAAAATATCTGGGTGGGCCTGGGTGCCAACCCCGTGGCGGTGCTACGCACATCCTGGAAAAAAGAGAATTCAATTTTTATAGGATTAAAAGCAGGATCGCCCTATGTGAACCATGGCCACATGGACGTTGGCGAATTTGTTATGGATGCATGGGGGGAACGGTGGGCCATGGATTTTGACCCCCAGAGTTATTCAACCCTGGAAGAAAAGGGAATTGATTTGTGGAGCAAAAAACAAACTTCATCGCGTTGGCAGCTCTTCCGGTTAAATAATAATTCTCATAACACGCTAACCATTAACGGGCAACAACAATTAGTGAATGGATATGCATCCATTGTTCAATATTCTGACAAGCCTGAATTTCTAAACGCTATTACAGACCTTACAGCGCTCTATAAAACCGAAATAAAAAAAGCTCAACGCGGTGTAGCCATTATCAATAATAAATATGTTGTAGTTCAGGATGAGATTGAATCTGGAACTACAGGTGCTAAGGTTGTTTGGAAAATGTTAACAGATGCACAGGTAAAAGTGATCAATAGCACCACCCTTGAACTTCAGCAAAACAATAAGAAAGTTACGGTTAAATTAGTCTCGCCAACAGGCGCAACACTTACCACCTGGTCAACCAAACCGAAAAACGATTACGAAGAGCAGAACCTGGGAACTCTGCTGGTGGGTTTTGAATTCAACATTCCACCCGGTAAAAAAATTTCGAGCACGGTAATCATTTCAACTGAAAGCAACACCGATTTCGAAAAAATAAAAGTACTTCCCCTGCAAGCCTGGCCCAAAAATTAAGTTACGATGCTCTCTCCAGTACTTTTCCTTCGCCTGAAGATACGTGCACATCTTCAATCACTTTCACATCCTCATTATAGTAACCGTAGCCCTTCATTTGTTTTACACCATTTATGGCCACCATCACATTTTTCAACATGCCTTCGCGATAAATTTTATTGATCCGGTTCAGTTGGTCTTTCCCGCTGTGATTTAACCGCAGTAAAAATAAATTCACATCAACCTGCAGGCCAATGAGCATGGCATCGTTCACCACCCCGATGGGGGCATTGTCAAAAACGATGTAATGATAATCCGGCCTTAGGGCGGTAACTAATTTTTCAAACCCGGGGGTGTTCAATAACTCCGATGGGTTCATAATAACAGGCCCTGCCGGCATAAAACTCAAATTAGGCTCACTTGTTTTGCAAACCACACTGGCCGGTTTTTGCGTTTGTTGAAGAACGGAAACCAATCCAACCTCATTTTTTGATTTCAGCACATGATGCAACCGGGGCCTTCTTAAATCGCCATCCACTAACAATACCTTCTTTCCATTGATGGCGAAAATCAGCGCCAGGTTCAAGGCAACAAAAGATTTTCCCTCACCCGAAATCGTGGAGTGCACAGCAATAACTGTAGAATGATTTTCCTTCAATGTGTTTTGAATATTAATTCTGAGCCCTCTGAATGATTCGGTTATGGCCGACTTGGGGTATTGTAAAACCGGAACTTCATTTTTGAATTTGTTGAGGCTGATGGGTGAAGCCACGGCTAAATCCAACAGGGCTGCAGTTTCTTCAACACTGGTCAACTTCTCACTGAAGTATTCCCGGATGATAATAAAGGAAAGGGCGAAAAAAATACCGCCCGCTAAGCCGGTAGCCAGGTTAAGCCACTTGATGGGGCCAATCAAGTCGGCAATTTCAGCATCAGCAGGGTCGAGGATTTGTGCATCGGGGTTGTTGGATGCCCTGGCAATTTCCGCCTCTGCCCGGTGCTGCAGTAGAAAATCGTATAGCTCATTGTTGAGGTCGTACGTGCGCTTGATCCCAATAAAGTTTTGTTCTGTTTTGGGCAGCCTGGACAGCTCTTCATTTACCTTTTGCTGACGGACCGCTAAATTTCTCAACTCCAGCTTGGTATTTTCCATTAGGGAATTTACCTTCTCTCCCAGCACTCTTTGAGTAAAGCTAGTCTCGTTGTCCAACAAAACGAGGGTTGGGTTTTTGGCTTGCACCGTGTAAGACAATACTTCCCTGCGGGCGTAGAGTTCATTTAGCTTGGCAATTAGGGAGTTGAGCGCTTCGTCAGTTTCGCCCACGAGGGTTGGGGCAACCAAGTCTTTTATCTCGTCTTTATTATCTAAATAATATTTGAGGTTGGAATAGTAGTCGAGTTTTAAATTTAAGAGCGACTGATGTTTATCAATTTCTTTTAACCGGTCCACCACCGATGTAGCCTCCTGCCCCAGATCCACAGTGCGGTTCCTGGCTCTGAAATCAGTGAAGACATTTCCGGCCGCCTGAAGGTCAACATTCACACCTTCAATCAGTTTATCAATAAACCGCACGGTGCTGTTGGCAATCCGGTTTTTTTCATCAAGACCATATTGGATATAAAATGAACCCAGTTTATTGAGATACTCCACATCGCGCCCCAACTGGTGCGTTTTCATTTCAACAACAATCAGGTTCGAGTTCTCGTCAACCGAATTCACGAGCAAGTTGTCTTTATAATACAAAGCAAGCCGGCTCAGGTTATTGAATTTTAAAACATATTCGTCTCCGGGTTTTACCGGGTGGTTGGTTTTCTTTTGAAGGCCAAAATGGAAAAATTCGTTTTTGAATATTTCACCGTAGGCTACAGTTTGTTCGAACTTCAAAACCACCAGGCTATCCTCCACTTTTCGTTTAGAATCGCAACTGACTTTATAATGAGTTTCGGAAACCGGTGTTATGAAAATCCAAACACGGTCAAATTGAATACTTTCATTAGGAAGGATAACATCGAACGGCTCATTTTTATACAAGTCTTTGTTATACTCAAAGTACCCTTTCTGGTACCACGAGTATTGCCAGTTGAAATCTTGTAAAGTTCGCAGGTTAAGGCTGTATGATTTCAAAACACCAATCTGATCCAGAATCGCTTTTCTGCTGCTCACGATCCGCGAACTCTGGAAAATATCAGTCAACTCACTGGTTTTGTTGTCGTCTTTAACGAGAAGGGTTGTTGATATCTGATAGTATGGCAAAATAACCCTGGTATAAGCGAAAGCCAGCGTGGCACCTATGGTGCAGCAAAACGCAAACAACATCCAGTTTTTTAGAATGAGCGACTTGAGTTGCTTTATTGTTAAGCCCTCTGGTTCGAGGGTAGGCATCTTCCTTATTTGAGGCCGGGGGTTGTCCATATTTGAATTGTAAACCAAAGTTACTTATATAACTCTTAAGATTAACAAAAAGGTGGTGATGGTTGACAATAACGCGGTGTAAAATGGCAACCCAAGCTGGGCATTTTTATAACGGGCCGGTGACACCACCACCACATCATTCGGTTCGAGAAAATAGGCCTCTGATGCCAGTGATGTTTGGCTCCTTAAATTCAGGGTAATGGTTTTGCTGCCATCATCTGTTCTTCTCAAAACCAAAACTTTGTCCAGCCGGGCCGAAGAAGTTAGCCCTCCGGCACTGCTCAGAGCATCCAATATGGTAAACTCAGGATTGTAGTTATAATAAACCCCGGGTGAGTTAATCTCGCCCATAACAGTAATCTTGTAACTCAACAGTCTCACTTTAGCAGTTACTTCCTTTAAATATTCTTCGGCCTTGGATTTTATTTTGGCCTCGCATTCATCCAGCGTCAATCCCACAACTTCAATTTTCCCAAGGCCAGGTAAGTCCACCGTTCCATCAGAATCTACCAGGTATCCATATAAGAACTGACCGGGCAAAGTTTGCCAGATATTGTTAATAGACCGGTTGGTGCCTGCTGTAGATGGGTTATAAATTTCATTCATGTCCAGGTTAGAGGATAAGATACTGACAAATAGATTGTCATTCACTTTAATCCTATAATCGGAGTGGGTTTGGGGCATGCCGTTCAATTTTTTAGCCGGCCATGTGTCGCGTATGTATTGTAACTCCTTGTTCGACCGGCACGAAGCCAGCAAGCTGAAAACGATTAACCATTGGAACCATCCAACGCGAACAACCTTTATTTTTCTAAACATGATTGGTGAAAGGGGTTGGTTTTGACTGATAAAGGTAAACCTAAATAAACTTCAATCCCTAAAATGCATTGGTGCGGGTTTTCTTGCTAAAAATCGTAAGGTATATGATGTAGATATCAAGGGGGAATGTCCAGTGTTCAATGTACCACAGATCGTGAAGAGTTCGGGCAACGTATTGAAATTTGGTTTCCGTTGGGCCCCTCCATCCATTCACTTGTGCCCAACCCGTTATTCCGGGCTTAATGTATTGACGAACCATATAGCTCTGAGCAGTGATCTGGAATCTTTTATTAAGGTCGAGCCGGTGTGGTCGCGGCCCCACCACCGACATATCGCCCAGCAATACATTGATAAATTGCGGAAATTCATCAAGGCTGAACTTCCTTATGAATTTACCTACACTGGTTATCCGGTCATCGTTCTGGGATGTTGATTTGGTAGGGTCGCCATTGCCATGTTTCATAGATCTGAATTTAAAAATACTAATCGGTTGCCCTCTCTTGCCTACACGGACAGGCTTGTAAAAAACAGGGCCTTTGCTATTTATTTTTATGGCGATGGCAAGCAAGAGTAAAAACGGGAACGAAATAATTAACACAGTAGCAGAAAATAAAATGTCGAATAGCCTCTTCTTTATTCTGGCTATATAAGAATCTAACGGAACTTCACGAACCTGTAAAGTGGGGATGCCTCCAACATACTGAACAACAAAATTCTTTTTGAACAACGAGTAGTAATTGGCCACCACACTCGGGCGCACTCCGTTGTACTCCGCCTTTTCTACCAGCGATTTAATCAAATCGGAATTAGAAAAATCTAATGCTATTACCACTTCATTAAAAGCGGTCTGGTCGAAAATATTTTGAAAGTGAGCCGTTGTGCCCAGCACATTAAATTTCTTTGAACTGGAAGCCTCGTCATCCAAAAAACCAATAACATGGCCACGTTCGGAATTTATTTTATAAAATGTGGATATAGCCTCCCCTATTCTATTGGCTCCAATCACCAGTATCTTATTAAAATACCCTCCATCTTTGCGATGGGTGATGAGGTAATTGTAGGGAATTGATAATATTAATTTCACCGAGAGAAAGACAAGTGTCGAACCGAGAAACATAGTTCGCGATATATCATCCTTGTCCATCACAACAATAATGAAGGAGCCCAGAAATAAGTAAAGGCCAATTCGTTTTAACATCGATATAGACCTCGCCCTTAAACTTTCTGTGTTAAAAAAACGATCGTTCAGAAAGTAAATGAAAATCAGACCCCAGCTTATGTTGAGCAAATAGTTCAAGTCCGTCAATCCGCTTAACTTGTTGTAGTGCCACAAAGAGATTAGCTCGAATGACACATTGAGTGCGATCAGATCGACTAAAAAGATAATTCCTATGATTGTCCGTCTTCTTAAAGCCATTATTGAAATTGAAATCAGGACATTACGGAATAGTACAATTCTGCATATTTCATTGCGATTTTATCCCATTGATACTCAGAATAAACTTTGCGTTGGCATTTTGTGCCCATGCCATCCATCGCCTCCTTGTTCTGAAGCGCAAATTTAATTTTATCAGCCAGATCATGGGCATCTTTCGACCTAAAATAAAGCACTTCGTCATTGCTAAAAACCTGCATGTTTTCCGGAATATCACTGGCAATTATCGGTTTTCCTAGTGAGGCTACCTCCAAAAGCATGATTGACATGCCCTCAGTCTCGGATGGAAAAACAAAAAAGTCTGACTTGTCCACCAACGGAAGGAGCGCACTTAAAGGGTTAACAAACCCAAGGAAGTGAACATTCAAGCCTTCCGATAGATTTCTGAGCCTGCTTAGATAAGGGTCGCTGGGGTGTAACTCGCCCGTAATAAATATCTGTCCATCATAGCCAATCGCCTTCAGGGCCTCGAGCATGGTGTGGCAGCCTTTAATGCTCATAAGCCTTCGGGCGGAAAACAAAATAAAAGGTTTATCTATTGACGCTCCTTCAGGAATAAAGCTTCGCATCCTTTCCAAATCGAACGAATTCCTGTCAACCGGGTTAATGCCATTGGGGAGGAAGCGAACCTTGCGATTGTATTTCTTTTCGTAGTACTCTGCCAATGGTTTGGATATGGTGGTGCAAGCGCTGCTGGACTTTATGAATATCCGCTCCACCAAATGAAAATACACTTTAGCAAACCATCCCCATTTGTCGGACTTGTATTGAGCCTCATGCGAAGTGGACACGACTTTATACTTAATCCGAAAAAAAGGAACGAAAAAAGTAGCTTCCGTTTTATGAACGTGAATAAGGTTCAACTTCTGGCTAAAAAAAAGATGAAGGGCTGATTCCAGGAAATAAATAAACACCCCGAATGCTCCCTTCGCTCTTCTTTTGAATTCAACAACTCTAATCCCGTCAAACCGGCCAACCTCTTTGCCTTCATTCTTAAAACAATAGATGGTGATATCAAAAGTATCTCGAAGCTGATAAGCAATATTCTCTGCCACCCGGTCGGTGCCGCCCTGCGATGGAAAAGTTTTTATTCCATAAAAAACAATTCGCTTTTTCATTAAGGGGTTATACTATGGTAATTTTGTAAAGCAGATTCCAGTTATTGAGTTTTGAACCACATAGCCACATAGTTACATAGAAATACACACATAGATAGGGCAAAAACTATGTGAAAAACCTATGTGCCTATGTTT
>JAYUHI010000092.1:0-5734 GCA_043767095.1 Bacteroidota bacterium | reverse complement strand
ATGGCAACTGAACCTGTCGTTTCCCGCCTGCTGTCAATTGAGTAGCCGGTTACAACTACCTCGCTCAATTGCTGGGTGTCTTCAGCAAGCGAAGCATCAACTGTGGTTAGGCTACCGACCTCAATTTCTTGAGTTACATAACCAATAAAGGAGAAGACTAATCTTGCTCCACTTCCAACGGAAAGGTTGAATTTGCCATTGGAGTCGGTTGTGGTACCATTAGCAGTACCTTTTACAACCACGTTAACACCAGGCATACCAACTCCACCGGGATCGCTCACGGTGCCGCTGATCGTCCTATCCTGTGCTTGAATCGAAAAAGATAGCAAAGACAGAAGGACTACTGTTAAACAACTTTTGTAGACTTTTTTCATAGTCATTAGGTTTGTTTTTGGGTTTTGAGAATTATTTAAAATTGTTGCAAAACTTGGAATGCATTTGAACCATTACAAATTTTTGGCGGTTCAATTAAATCAAAATATTATTCTTTGAAAACCCGTTTGTGTAAAATTTAATGAAATTTAGAAAAAAACCCTCCGCAAACGTTTACGGAACCGATGGCGATTACGATTTCTCCCTATTTATGGAACGTAAAGTACCCCTAACATCTGATAGGTGTCACAGAATATAATTTGTTAATCAATTTTTTTGCAGGCAATTCTTCAAATCAGCATCTGGGCCCGTTTCATCGCCTCATCATGGCCGATTCCATTCTTGATATTGAGGTGGATGGTCTCTACTATATCATTAACGCGATCGCGATTGTATCCAAACTTGATGGCGTACAAGTGAGATAGTTTCTGCTCTTCCACATGAATCTGATTGTCAATGCTCATCATGTGCACCAGATCATACAACTGGTGAAATTTTTCCTTCGGGTCAATTGGCACTTCAAACGCGATAGAAGTGGGATTGCTCTTGATCTCCTTAAGTTGACCTTCGGAAATGCCATTCCGTTTGGCAATCTTTTTTAGTAAATCAAATTCAATGTCCTGAAAATTTCCGTCCACGGCAGCCATTTCAATGAGGTTTTTCATGTGACTTCTTACGGTGCTTTTGCCGGATTTGAACAGATTAATTAGTTCTGAGAATTGCATAATCAGGGGGGTTAATTTTTTTGGGGGGGGTTACTGCAATGAAATTAATAAAGGGCATCTCTAAAAACTCCGCTTAACCTTCTCCATTTGGAGAAGGATAAAGGATGAGGTAATGAAAAGCAAGGTTTTTAGAGATGCCCTAAATATTGTTGAAAAGGTAACTGCAAAATTTATTAACGGTAAACATTTAGTCGATTTTGAAACAAGATCAACTTATTTTTTCATAAAGGCTTTCGTCACGAATGATTAATTTTAGTGGTTAAAATGACATGGAATGGAAATAATGGTCAAGCCAGAAGATTCAAGGAAGGAGAAACCCGAAGCCCACCTCCCCATAACCCCCTACAAGCCAAAAAATAAAATCAGGATTGTTACGGCAGCAAGCCTCTTCGATGGGCACGATGCGGCCATCAATATCATGCGCAGGATAATCCAGGCTACGGGATGTGAAGTGATACACCTGGGGCACGACCGCAGTGCCGAAGAAGTGGTGAACACCGCCATCCAGGAAGATGCCCAATCCATTGCCATGACCAGCTATCAAGGCGGCCATATCGAATACTTTAAATATATGCGCGATCTTCTCATGGAAAGAGGTGCCGGGCACATTAAAATCTTTGGCGGTGGTGGAGGGGTAATCCTGCCAGAAGAAATCAAGGAATTGATGGATTACGGAATTACCCGTATTTATTCGCCTGATGACGGTCGTGACATGGGCCTGCAAGGAATGATCAATGACCTTGTTCAACAAAGTGATTTTCCAACCGGTGATACACTTCCGGCAGATCAACAGCTTAGTACTGGCAACCATGTTTACATCGCTCAACTCATTTCCGCAGCCGAGAATTTTTATGATTCACACAGAAGTGTTTTTTCTGACCTCAAATCCAAAGCAGAAAAAGTTAAAACCCCGGTGCTGGGTATTACGGGAACCGGTGGATCAGGGAAGTCATCCATGGTGGATGAAATCATCCGAAGGTTTTTGATGGATTTTAAGGATCCTGCCTCTGGCGGGACAGGCCTGCCTGCCGGACAGGCAAGTAAAACTTTAGGCATCATTTCGGTTGATCCTTCCAAACGAAAAACAGGCGGAGCCTTGTTAGGCGACAGGATCAGGATGAATGCGGTTAATAATTCACGGGTGTTCATGCGATCACTCGCTACGCGCCAAAGCAATCTTGCACTTTCGGCTTATGTGAAAGAGGCTGTGATGATCTTGAAAGCTGCAGGCTTTGATTTGATTATTCTTGAAACATCGGGCATTGGCCAGAGCGATACCGAAATACTTGATCACAGCGATGTGTCGCTTTATGTGATGACACCTGAATACGGTGCGGCATCGCAACTTGAAAAAATTGACATGCTTGATTTTGCCGATGTTATCGCGCTGAACAAATTCGACAAGCGTGGCGCATTAGATGCTGTGCGCGATGTGAAGAAACAGTACCAGCGAAACCACCAACTTTGGAATCAGTCGCCTGATGAGATGCCTGTGTTCGGCACCATCGCCTCGCAGTTCAATGACCCAGGAACGAACCAACTCTACAAACACCTCATCGATAAAATCAAAGAGAAAACCGGGGCCGACTTAGTTTCGAACTTTGAGATCTCACGAGAAATGTCTGAAAAAGTATTTGTGGTGCCGCCCCATCGCACACGCTACTTAAGTGAGATAACCGAAAATAACAGGAAGTATGATCAATGGGTAAACGATCAAAAAGAAATTGCGCAAAAACTATATGCTATTAACAAGACCCTTGAAATTGTAAAAGACGATACAACAAAATCAACTCTTCAAAATGAATTCAACAATCTTCGTTTAAACCTTGACCCGAAAAATTGGAAACTTCTAGATGAGTGGCCAGAGAAAGTGAGACGATATAAGGAACCCATTTTTAAATTTAAAGTCCGCGATAAAGAAATCGGGATTGTGACACACAGTGAATCGATGTCTCACCTGCAAATTCCAAAAGTATCCCTTCCAAAATATGAAGCTTGGGGCGATTTACTGCAATGGTTACTTCAGGAAAATGTTCCGGGAGAATTTCCTTACGCTGCAGGCATCTACCCTTTTAAGCGAACGGGCGAAGACCCAACCCGCATGTTTGCCGGTGAGGGCGGGCCGGAGCGCACCAACAGGCGCTTTCATTATGTAAGCCTGGGAATGCCTGCTAAGCGACTCTCTACAGCATTTGATTCAGTAACACTTTACGGCAACAACCCAGATTATCGGCCCGATATTTACGGTAAGATCGGAAACTCCGGAGTGAGCATCTGCTGCTTAGACGATGCCAAAAAACTCTACAGCGGGTTCAATCTTTGTGATGCGATGACCTCCGTCTCCATGACTATTAATGGTCCGGCTCCCATGTTGCTGGGATTTTTCTTCAATGCCGCCATCGACCAGCAATGTGAAATTTATATCAGGCAAAATGGATTAGAGGAAGATGTGAAAAAGAAAATTAAAAGGATGTATTCCTCCCTCTCCTTTGGAGAGGGCCGCCTGCCTGCCGGACAGGCAGGGGGTGAGGCCCCAACTTATCAAGGACCCTTACCGAAAGGCAATGATGGATTGGGTCTCTTGTTGTTAGGTGTAACAGGGGACGAAGTACTTCCAAAAGAAATTTATGAGAAAATAAAAACAGATACTCTCAGGCAAGTTCGCGGAACCGTGCAAGCCGATATCCTCAAAGAAGATCAGGCACAAAACACATGCATATTCTCAACCGAATTTGCGTTGCGTTTAATGGGTGATGTGCAACAATACTTTATTGACAACACTATCAGAAATTTTTATTCGGTTTCCATTTCCGGGTATCACATAGCCGAAGCAGGTGCTAATCCTATTACACAATTAGCCTTCACCCTCTCGAATGGTTTTACTTACGTGGAATATTATTTAAGCCGGGGCATGCACATCGATGACTTCGCGCCTAACCTATCTTTCTTTTTCAGCAATGGAATCGACCCGGAGTATTCTGTCATTGGCCGTGTGGCGCGGAAAATCTGGGCCAAGGCCATGAAGTTGAAGTATGGCGCTAACGCCCGGTCACAAATGCTCAAGTACCACATTCAAACATCGGGACGATCGTTGCATGCACAGGAAATTGATTTCAATGACATTCGAACGACTCTGCAAGCCTTATATGCTATCTACGACAATTGCAATTCTTTGCACACCAATGCTTATGATGAGGCCATCACCACTCCAACCGAAGAAAGTGTGCGCAGGGCTATGGCTGTGCAACTGATCATAAACAAAGAATTGGGATTATCTAAAAATGAAAATTCATTACAAGGTTCTTTCATTATTGAAGAACTGACTGACTTAGTTGAAGAAGCGGTATTAACTGAGTTTGATAAAATCACGGAACGCGGTGGTGTGCTTGGTGCGATGGAGACCATGTACCAGCGCGGAAAAATCCAGGAAGAGAGTTTGTATTATGAAACACTGAAACACACGGGAGAATATCCCATCATTGGTGTAAATACTTTTTTAAATTCGAAAGGATCTAAAACTATTATTCCTCAGGAAGTTATCCGCGCCACGGTTGACGAGAAAGAATATCAGATTAAAAAAGTCCGAAGCCAGGAAGCCGTTCGGGCAAAACAATCTGCCGCAGCTTTAAACCTGGTGCAGGACGCTGCCATTCAAAATAAAAATATCTTCAATCAATTGATGGAGGCAACTAAAGTCTGCACCCTGGGTCAAATCACGAAAGCATTATTTGAAGTGGGCGGGCAGTACAGGAGGAATATGTAGCCCCTAACCCCGAAGGGGGACAAAACTTCAGACCATTGGCTTCAAGCCTGAAGCAGTTTCTATAGGCTAAACCTCCAAGGTTTTAGAAACCTTGGAGGTTTAAAATAATTTGTTGCTCAAGCAACTAATTCAAATGAAAAACGTCTTTGGATTTTTCAACTGCATGAAAAATCTTTTTTTGAAACCTCAGGCTGCGTAAAAGAAACTGCTGCTGATTGTTTTCGGCTGTATCCAGGAAGCGCAATTTTTCGCGAACATCAAAATTCAGTTCGTTGGCGATGTGATACACTGAACAGGATGCCGGGTGGTGATACATTTTCAATAAAGCCATGTATTCAACAAACTCCATCAACAGCGTTGGGTTTACCGGCTTCGTGAGATCAATATTCCAGGGCGCTACTTCTCCTCCCGGATATGATTTATCACGAAATGTTTTGGTCATGGCGGATAGATTAAAAATATCCAGGCCTTTGACGATAATATCCGATTCCCCGCTTGTGTAGCGTTTAATCACGCTCTCCAATTTTACGAGTGCTCCGTATTTTTTTTCGTTCGATGGATGATTATAATAAATGCCAAATGAAATGTCTTTAGATTCGGCATCATAAAGTAGCTGCCGGTAACGGGGCTCAAAAATATGCAGGGGAGTCAACTCGCCCGGAAAGGGTAATATGTTAAGGGGAAATAATGGAATGCGTTTTAAATGCATGGGGTCAATATTCAATAGGTTAATACACTTTGAGGTTGAACGCCAAATTGTGTTATTAAGTTTATTTCACCGGGAAGAAATGACAGGTTAATGATAAACGAAAAACCGGCCACCACCCCGCCAACCTGTTGAATGAGTGAGCCTGTGGCCATTGCCGTACCGCCT